>CALDSS010000075.1 GCA_937924495.1 uncultured Saprospiraceae bacterium | reverse complement strand
GACGGTGGACGGCCGCTTCGCTGACGGAAAACGGAAATTGAGCGCGACTGAAAGTCGCTATAAACCGTCCCGCAGCGGTCGTCAGTGCAGCGGCCGTCAATGAAGTGGCCGTCATCCGTCTATCGTCAACGAAGTGGCCGTCTTTCGTCTTCCGTCAGCAAAGCGGCCGTCTTCCGTCTATCGTCCTAAAAACTCAATATTTCGTTTCAGCCCAGCATACTTTGTTCGTTTCACTGCAGATTTTTTAAAAACCTTTCGGAAAGTTTCTTCGGTGATTTCCTCCCAATCCTGATGATTCATGGTGAGCAAATCAGGATGAGGCTCAAACCATTCTTCCTCATTTTTTTGGGAAAAACGATTCCACGGGCAGACCTCTTGGCATATATCGCAGCCAAACATCCAGTCTTCCATTTTGCCTTTAAATTCGGTTGGGATTGATTCTTTAAGTTCTATCGTCAAGTAGGAAATACATTTGCTGGCATCGAGTAAATAACCTTTTTCAGAAATGGCATCTGTAGGGCATGCGTCAATGCATTTGGTGCAAGTGCCGCAATAATCTTTAATAGGTGGATCGGGTTCAATTTCTAAATCGATAACCAAACAAGCCAGAAAAAAATAGGAACCTGATTTGGGGTTAATGATGAGCGTATTTTTGCCATGCCAGCCTACCCCACTTCGCTTCGCCCATTCGCGTTCCATGATAGGCGCACTATCCACAAAACAGCGACCATCCACTTCTCCAATCCCTCCTTGAATTGATTGCAGTAGGTCTTTAAGTTTTCGTTTTAAAACGAAATGGTAATCTTTTCCATAAGCATAGCGGGCAATTTTGGGCGCAGCTTCAGTTTGTTCCTTTTCAGGAAAATAGTTGAACATCATGGTGACCACTGTCTTTGCACCCGGCACCAATTTTCGAGGATCAGTGCGCAGGTCGAAGTAGTTTTCCATGTAGTGCATCTGGCCATGATACCCTTTCGAAAGCCATGCCTCCAATCGCTTTGCCTCTTCCGTCAATTCTTCCGCTTTCGCAAAACCAATATAAGAGAAGCCTAAATCATAAGCTCGCTGCCGAATAAAAGACTTGTATTCCGATTTTTTTACCATAAAAAATTAAAACAAACATACGAAATACTGACACCTCACCCTTGACTCCTAAAATAAAAAAGGCCAGCCGAAACAAGTCCGACTGACCAACTAACGTGTAAACGTTTGTTTATACTTCTTTAAAATATCACACCAATACGCAGTGTAAAGTTATTGATAGTTGATTTTTCATTATTTTTCACATCGCCCAATGTACTATGGAAAGTGACTCCATTATCGTCCGTTACATCGGTGAAATATCTTTGGTAAAATAAGCCACCAACAAGTGAAGTAGATTGACTTAAACTATATTCCACTCCGCCACCAAGGCCCCAAGAAAGCGCTAAACCAAAAATCTCATTTTTGATATTTAAATCTTCTATTGCTTGAGGATCTTCGCTCACTTTTGGAGTTGAAGAAACCGTTCCGCGTGCCTGAGACTCAAACCCTAAAGTAAAAACTGGGATTTCAGCAAAATACCTCAAATAGCCGAATTCACGCGTTCGCATTTTCAAACCAATAGGAATTTCAACATATTGAAGATTATATTTCAAATTGACCCCTGCACCAAGCGTATCTACACCAATTCCTAAGTTAGATTCAGTCCAGTAAGTTCCAGAAAAATCATGGAGCAATCTGCCACCCGTATTGAACGAAAAACCCAATCCACTCACAATTGCATAGTCAGGTTGAAAATAGTACTCTGCAACTGCTCCCAATTTCATTCCTGGTATATTTCCATTAGGATTGACGTAGTTGACATCGGTTGTCATCCATGAAACATTAGGACTTGCCTGAAAACCAAATCGAAAAGAGTTGAGTTGTTGTGCTTCCATTACAGAAAAGGAAAACACAAATACTGATATTATTAAAATTATTTTTTTCATGCCGTGTTGTTTGATTCTTAATGTCGAAGTTGTGTAAAAAACTTCGCCGCGAAATTATACTTTTCAATAGACAATTCGCGGATTTGATAGTTGTAAATTTTAAATATGATGGTAGAAGAACTATAAAAAACTGAAAAGCCCTCAACAACCGTAGTCATTGAGGGCTTTTACCGTAACTTTTTCTTAGTCCTATAATTGAGCTTCAAGTGCTGAGATTGCACTGTAATCCAAAATATTTTGGATAGCGACTCTGGATGGACGAAACTTCACTTTGGGTAATACTTTGTAGCCTTTTAATAAGCTGTCGTACTCGTTTCGTAAAAGTGCGTCTTCGCAAAGTGCCTCTCTAATCATTTTGGTTTCTTCTAGAGAAGTCTCTTTGTATATAAAACGAAGTAAGTCATTTTGAGTATAGGTTATCTTCATACGCAAGTAATAAAAGTTTAAGGTTCGTAAATGATAAAATTAGAAGTTGTTTAAGAATGGAGTTCAGAAGCGAAAATTTGCAGCTAAAGGGTTCTGATGAAGTTAAATTTATGAGGCATAGCATCGCTACGGCGAATAAATTTTACAAAATCAGGTTCTTTAGATTCAGATTTGCAGCTTGAAATCTATTTTTAAACAACTTCTCAGTATTAAAACTGCTATCAATCGATAGTTAGTATTTTTTGCGCTTTGGCGCTTAAATTTTAACACTTCCTAAAATATTATAATACGTATGTAGCACAAGCACCCCTGCCTGTGCAAACCTCAAGCATTATAGATAAGTTTTGAATTCCCTTCAATCTAAAAAAAAACTCAGGAGGTGACGGAAAGTCACCGCCTGAGGGGGGTAAACACCTTTCTAAGTTAGAAAGAACAATTCCTTTCATTTTCATGAAAACTCCGCTACGCAGGCAGGGATCCTGTGCTATAATAAATTTTTAGATTAGTCTAAATTTATTATTTTTGCAGTCTAAAAATCTGAATAATGCTATCTTCTACTGAAGAGAACTATTTAAAGGCGATTTATAAAATATCGGAACGCGACAACAAAGCGGCCAGCACCAATGCCATTTCCAAAGAAATGAAAACCACTGCTGCCTCTGTTTCTGATATGTTGCAGCGTCTCTCTTCAAAAGGATTGACGCATTATGAAAAATACAAAGGCGTAACGCTCACTGAAAAGGGCAATAAAATCGCTACTGCCCTCATCCGAAAGCATCGGTTATGGGAGGTTTTTTTAGTTGAAAAACTGGATTTCACGTGGGATGAAGTGCATGAACTTGCAGAGCAGCTCGAACATATTCAATCCATTGAATTGGTAAACCGTCTGGATAAATTTTTGGGGAACCCAAAGTTTGATCCTCATGGCGACCCAATTCCGAATGCAGATGGCATTTTCACTCATCGCAGACAAGTAGAACTTTCTGAATTAGAAATTGGAGAATCAGGGGCATTGGTGGGCGTTCAAGAAGACTCGTCCACCTTCCTTCAATACCTTGATAAAATGGGATTGAAACTCGGCGTGGAATTGAAAGTTTTGGAAAAGTTTGAGTTCGATAGCTCCGTCAAATTATTAGTTAATCACACAGAACAAATTACCATCAGTAATAAGGTTTGTAAAAATCTATTTTTAAAGAAATGAAGAGAACGCAAATTGAACCACAAAAGAAACACAAAAAGACAACTCACTCTAACGTGATTTTCCGTCACTTCTTGACTTTTTTATTCATATTCGGAATCCTAAATTTCGGCTACAGCCAAAAGAAAAAAGTAGTTGCTACTGCCTCGATGATCGGAGACATGGCCGAAGTACTTTCGGGAGGACTTTTAGATATAAAAACGATTGTCCCGATTGGAGGGGACCCTCATTTGTATGAGCCAACTCCTTCTGATGCATCGCTTGTAAATTCAGCAGATTTGATTCTGAAAAATGGACTGACGTTCGAAGGTTGGCTCAATGAGTTAATTGAAAATTCTGGAACAAAGGCAAAATCTATCTTAGTGACAGATGGCATTCAGCCAATTCAAAGTCAAGACTATGCCAATGCTTTCGACCCCCATGCTTGGATGGATTTGTCTTTAGGTCAAAAATATGCAGAGAATATCGCCAATGCACTTGGCGAATTAGATCCCGAAAACAAAGAAGCCTATAATTTCAATTTAGAAATTTATAAACAGCAAATTCAGGAGCTGGATCAATACATTTTAGAACAAGTAAAAACGATTCCTGAATCGCAGCGAGTTTTGATCACTTCGCACGATGCCTTTCAATATTATGGTCGTCGTTATGGTTTGAAATTAGAGTCTGTCATGGGCACCTCAACCGATGCTGAAGTACAAACTTCTGATGTGGCTCATCTTAGAAAAGTCATTAAAGAAACGGGGGTTCCTGCTGCGTTCATCGAAAGCACCATCAATCCTAAATTGATTCAACAAATTGCGAAAGACTCTGGAGTCAAAATTGGTGGAAAATTATATGCAGATTCGATCGGAGACAAAGACAGTTCTGCTCCTACTTACCTCGATATGCTACGCTACAATACAGATGTAATTGTGAAAGCATTAAAAGGTGATATTCCCGAAGACTTGAAGGAGAATGAAGAGGGAGGAAGCAATCTGATTTATATGGCACTATTAGGTTTGGTGTTGATTTTAGGTTCAATTTTCTTAATTAGAAAAGTTCAATAATGTTTTTTTTTAATTAGTGGTGGCGCGAGTGAAGAATTATACGAAGAATAAATTTTAAAAAATCAATAAAGTTAAGGCTAACTCGTGCCACCACTTGCTACAAAGAAAAAGTACAAACATGTCCACCATTTCAGTAAAAGGCATTTCTGTTTCATACGATAGAAAAAGAGTACTTACGAATATCTTTCTCGAAATAGAGGAAGGAAATATCTATGGTGTTATCGGTCCAAACGGAGCAGGAAAGTCAACACTTTTCAAAGCCATTTTGGGATTGATTGAACCAGATGCAGGGGAAGTAACCGTATTCGGAAAAGATATAAAGGATGTTAGAAAACGTGTGGTTTATGTGCCGCAACGAGATGATGTGGATTGGCAATTTCCAGCAACCGTTTATGACATTGTGATGATGGGGCGCTACCCTCACAAAAAGATTTTGGAACGCATCAATGAAAACGATAAAGAGATAGTCCACCAAGCCCTCAAAGATATGGGCATTGACCACCTGAAAGAGCGACAAATTGGGGAACTCTCTGGTGGCCAGCAGCAACGGGTTTTCATTGCAAGAGCACTTTGTCAAGAAGCAGAAATTTTCTTTTTAGATGAGCCTTTTGTAGGAGTGGACATGACGACAGAAGAGCGCATTATTGATATTCTGAAAAAGCTGGCTGCACAAGGCAAAACACTTTTAGTCGTTCATCACGACCTTTCCTCCGCTCCTGAGTATTTTAATAAAATTATCCTGCTCAATCAGCGATTGATTGCTTACGGAGATACCAAAACGACTTTTGTAGAAGAAAATATTAAGAAAGCCTATGGCGCGCAATTGACGATTTTGCACAAAACGGGATTGATTGGGAAATAATTAAATTTCCTCTGCTTGATCCAAAATTTCCCAAGTATGATCGGCTAACAATTTTACTGTAGCCACAAAATTCAACCTGCTTGTTCTCCCCCACTCATCTGGCGCCACTAAAGAAAGCAAATAGCTACTGTTCTTTTCTCTTTGATATAAATGATAGGTATGACTGATGAGTGGCTTAATACTCATCTCTGCCTGATAAATTATTTCAGAAATTTCAACTCTCCTTTGAATCGCTCTTGCCTGCGCTGCCAACAAATCAATCTGTTCTTTGATTTGAGACATCTGCATATCGGTCTGCTCATACATCGCAGATACCGCCAATCCTTTGATACGACCTTTGTCCACCGCTTTGATTACCGCTCCACCTACATTTGAAGCATAAGGCAGCAAATGCGGATTTTCCGCAATTTTATCTGGATCAATTGGATTGATGAACTCCTCGTTTTTTTCTACTTTTTTACCCATGGTTCAAAGACAACAACATTTTTTTCAACAGGTTTAAAATAAAATCGCCGGAATGACAAAGTTCGTCATTCCGGCGAGTGGAATCAAATATATTTTAAGATGGTCTCTTATTTATTTCAATGTGAATGTACCCGTACCTGCTAAGAACCCTTTGTTATAAATCATGATTTCATGGATTCCTTTTTGGTATCCATTAGGATCTTGGTACTGAACGCAGACATTTTTTGCCTCATTGGTATATGCCTCTGTCACTTCATAAGTATATCTAATTTCAGAACCCGTTTCTTTACTTTGGAAACTACCAGACTGTGTATCATTCAATAATGGAGTTCCAGTAGGGTCCATCAATACAAACTGGAATGACTCATCACCTGCTGCCACTACGCCATTTCTGTTCATATCGAAGCAGATTTCAAGCATATCCGTTCTTTTAGCAGATTTCTTTTTGTCCAATTTGCCATTCTTTCTGATTTTGTATGGCTGAACAGTCACTTTACTTGTTTTAACAACAGAACCGATTTCTACTTTCTCCGCCAATTGTGCTCTTACTTCTTCCAAGTTTTCTTTCTCACTTACTAAAGTAGCTTTAGCAGTCATCAATTCTTCGTTAGATGCACGAGCTGTAGTCAAGTCTGTAGTTAATGTTTGCTTTTCAGTAATCAAGGTTTCTTTCTCGCCTTGCAACTGATTGATTTGAGCGATGTATTGCTCAACTCTTGAATTCAATCCTGCAATTTCTTCACGAGCTTCATTCAATTTACGCTTGCTGCTGATCAATCCAGCAATTCTATTTTTTTGCTTGGTTAAATCAGCTTTTTGCTGCTCAATGATTTCATTCAATTCTACGTTGGTACCTTTCATTTCGTCCAATTCCAAAATAGCTTCATTGAATTGAGTGTCCAAAGAATCTCTCAACTGGATAGTTTGCTCCAATTTCAAATTGGTAGCCTCCAACTTTTGTCCAGTCGTGTTATTATTCATATAAAGGTAAATTACTGCACCTAAAAGGGCGATAATTATTGCTGAACCAATAGCGACTAAGGTCTGATTCGAATTATTCGAACTCATAATTAAGATGTGTTTGTAAGTTAATTAAATTCGGTTTATTAAAAGCCTTGAAAGCTTTTAGGAAAGTAAATGTGCTTTCTCTATAATTGAAGTTGTAAAATTAGGAGTACAAAATTACAACAACTAATGCTTTGGAAGGCGGGTTTATTGCTTTTGGCGTTAAAAAAGTTTTAAATATGTACTACATTACCTATTCATAAAAAATTCATTATGAATTCATTATGAAATAAGTTAAATCGTAATCCAATAAATCACCATGAAGTTGATTAAAAATGGAGTTTAGAGGCGAAAAATTGAAGTTGAAGGTTCTGAAGAAGCTAAATTTTTCAGTCATAGCCTTAGCTACGGCTGAAAAATTTAGCAAAATCAGGTTCTTTAAATGCGATTTTGCAGCTTAAAATCTATTTTTAAACAACTTCCATATCAAAGAAATAAACTACTATGGTTCGTATTGATGTTACCAACGTGCTTTTTCTCGATATAGAAACCGTTTGTGGAGTTTCAAACTTCGAAGAATTAGATCCTACCATGCAAGTTTTATGGGCACACAAAGCTTCCAAAATAGAAAGGAGAGAAGTTACAGAAGAAGAAATCAGCGCACTATATAAAGACCGCGCAGCCATCTATGCTGAGTTTGGAAAAATTGTTTGCATCTCCGTAGGCATTGTTCATCGTGATAAACAAGGCAAATTATTTGTTCGCCTTAAGTCCTTTGCCAGCGATGACGAAAAAGAACTATTGGAAGACTTCAGCGATTTGCTCAATCAATACTATAACAATCCTCAAAAGCAGTATATCTGTGGTCATAACGTGAAGGAATTTGACGTGCCTTATATGTGCCGACGAATGGTTGTCAATCAAGTTTTCTTACCCAATCTTTTACAATTGTTTGGCAAAAAGCCCTGGGAAACACAGCATCTGCTCGACACCATGACTATGTGGAAGTTCGGCGATTATAAAAACTATACTTCTCTAAAATTACTCGCAGGCGTACTCGGCTTCCCTTCTCCGAAAGATGACATTGATGGCAGTCAGGTAGGTCGCGTTTATTGGGAAGAAGGTGACTTGGATCGTATTTCTCTTTATTGCGAAAAAGATGTTTTGGCAACAATGCAGTTGTTACTAAAATTTTTGTACCAACCCCTTTTAGAAGAGGAGCAGGTTACTTTTTTGGGAAGGGAGAATAAGGAACGGAAGACAGAGAAGGAGAAAAAGAAAAAAGCTAAGTAGTATGTAGCACGGGCATCCCTGCCTGTGTAATCCCATAAACAACGCATAAAGATTTGTATTTTCCTAAAACCTTTCTTTGAAGTAAAAAATTTATTCTTCGTGAAAACATCTGTACAGACAGGGATGCCTGTGCTACATTAAAAAAGGCCAACCGCTGAGCGATTGGCCTCAAATAACAAATTATAATCTCAAGAAAAAAACGAATCTTTATCGAGCGGCCTCAAAAACTAAGACTTACTCGAAATATATCTTTTTAGTTTTGCATTTCTATCCATGAGACGAAGCTAATTAAAAAAAGTTAGAATAGCAGAGTCCCTAAATCGGTTTGGAATAAAAAATCGGTTTTTGGAAATGTTGTGGGATAAGAAATTTCTTTCATATCCCTAATCAGATTTTGGAAAGCGGGACTCTGCTAATCCATACTCTAAACTTAGAGTAGGCTAACAAAATTATAATCTCATGAAAAAAACAAAACAAATTGTCAAATTAGGTTGAGCCAGTTTAAAAAATGAGTTCCCTCCCTCCTCAGAAGGGAACTCAAGTAATCAGCTTTTAGGATTGGCTCTTCCGGCTCTTTTGCCGGGGCATTTTAGGATTTCGAAAAATCCTATTTAATCGGTTTTGGACTTTGAAACTTAAAAAGCTTCAGTGGGGGGGTGAATTTTACTGTACTACTATTTTACCAGTATTCAATAGATTATCATCCCCAGTAACTCGGTAGAAGTACAACCCTTTGGGAAGGTCATTCTTCTCTAATGTAAATCGGTTTTGGAACTGAGCATTAGTAACGACGGTTTTTCCCGAAACATCATATACTTCAAACTCATATTTTTTAAACGATGGGCCTTTTACCTCAATCGTTGCACTTTCAAAAAACGGATTTGGGAAAACATTCACTTCTACGCCTGGGTAAAACACTTCTCCCAAATCCGTGTAAACTTCAATAAAATCGGTCAATTGGGTTCCTCCAATCACATGTGTCGTCAAGTTGGAAAATTGTACTTTTTCAAAATCCTTGTTGAGTGACACGTGGTTGTTTATCACAGTTCCTTCAGGGTTGTTCGGTTTTTGAGAAATCTTAAATTTTACAAAACCCTTAGAAGCTGCGAAGTTTTGTACGGCTGGTGGCAAGTTGACGTCGTCAAAAATAAATTTCACAACACCTGTCTCATACACTTTGAAAGTGTAAGGGTGACTGCTCGCACCAAATCGCACTGAGGTAATGTCAAGGTTCTGAGAAATAGTGTCTCTTACAACTACTCTTCTCAAAGTATCACTTCCTACATTCTGAAAACGGAAGTGATACTCTAAATCGGTTTTGGAAGTAATCAAACTGTCCTGGACGCCTTTGGGATAGCCTCTCAAGTTAGTAAAATCGGTATTGGAATTTTCTTCATTTTCAATTGGTTCTACTGCTACGAATGGATTTTTTTCATCCTCTTCAAAGCGAGTGATATGACCAGTTGTTATACTTCCTGAATCATCGCAACCTTCTATTGCGATGGTTGGGTTACTTTTTCCTGGGTGGTTTTCGTCTTGTGGCACGATGACTCTCCAAGTCTTTCCAATTCCTTCAAAAGATAATATTGTCGAATCTCCTGTTGGAATATCTACTGGTGCTGGTCTGATGAAAATTTCATCCTCAATCACCAATGTTTGTCTTCCTTGAATGCCAGTGTTACCTACATTCTTGATAGTAAATTTTACACTATCATTTTCACAAACCGCCCCTACTGCTATACTTGAACCATCCCAATTTGCACTTGCTGGCACACATATACTATCAGGTGTAATTCGAGCAATAACGCTATGTGTCTGACCTAAAACGGGGTCGTTACAATCTAAAGACGCGTTGATAATCAGCTCTCCACAATCTCCTGCATTCACCTGACCAATTTCGAAAGTGTAAATATTTTCACTCCTCGTAAAAGGCAAGGTCGCAGTATTCACCGTAAGGTTTTCATCCAATTCGACCTCGATAGTCGCATTTGCTGCATTAACTGTTCCTTTGTTGCAATACTGCACTTGGTAGTTTGATGCTTCGCAAATCACTAAATTAGGAGCCGAAATATCAATTTCCATGTAAGCACATTCGTGCTCAGTTGTTACTGGAAAATTGAAATTGAATGAATCAACTGTTCCCGTGATGTCAATTATTCTGTTGTTAAAACAAGGTTCCCAAGTTTCGTTATCTACTTTTAGATTAACGGTATATTCTCCTTCATCCACTCTGAAAAAATATTTTCCATCTTCATCAGTCGTTGCTCGGAGCGTTTCGTTAGAACCTTCAAGCGTTACAATCCAATTGGAAAGTGGTCTTTCACCTGCTTGAAATATACAGTTGCCGTTATCGGCAAAAACTCTTCCTTCAATAAATTTTTGGGGTATGTATAAGGACTCATTTGTTCTTATAAAGAGGGCATCGGTAATAATAAAATCTGGTGTGGTATTTCCAGCAAAAGCAAACCCTCCTCTAAATGCAGTTTCTTCAACAATCGCATTCAAAAACATGCTATTCGTCTCATTACCTATGATTTGGGTGGAGTCGCCAATGAAATTCAAATTCTCATCCAATAGAACCATAAAAGTTCTGAGTTTTGAATCAGCATTTTCAAGGTAAAAACCAGCGGCTGCATAATTTCCATTACTCGTCTTTAGTAAGTCATTGAACTGTTGTTCAATTCCATTTCCAAAGAATTTATTTGAAACTTCATTAAGGTTCAAATCAAACTCAGTAATAAACGCTCTGATTCCATTTTCAAAAAAACCTCCAGCTACAACATAGCTATTGTTATTTGCCACTATAGATGTAGGTTCTAAATTCGAAGGTCTATCAAGAACGCTTCGATTTACATCATCACCATTCAAGTCAGTTTCCACCAAAAAAATGTCGGCACTAACATTTCCCGAAGACCCCATCACTACATATCCACTGCCATCAGCTTTTAGTACAACATCTTTCCCGAAATCATTTTCCCCGTTGTTGTCAAAAGTTTTAATCCATTCAGAATCTCCGTTGCCATTAAGTTTCAAAAGAAACATATCTAAATCTCCATTGCCATAACTATCGGATTCCCCTGTCACCAAAAAGCCGCCATCTGGAGTTGAAATAATAGCTCTTGCCTGATCTCTCCCCGTCTGCCCGTAATTTCTTTCCCATAAAAGTTCTCCAGATTCGGAAACTTTCATGACCAGAATATTCAGTGGTTGACCGAAAGATTCATTTTTGTCTCCTGCCAGAACAATTCCATCTGGAGTCGCAACCATATCATAAGCTCTATCGGTTCTGTCTCCTCCCAATAGTTTTTCCCAAACTAAATCTCCGTCAACATCAGTTCGAATAACATAAACTTGCTCATCTCCCTGATTGCCGTTGTCAATCCAGCCTGCCATCATATAGTCGCCGTTTGGCTTCGATACAATCGAATGAATTTCACTTGTTTTATCGTTACCGTAGGACTTTTCCCACAGACGAGCAGATTGTGCATCTGCTGAAATCACTACCATATATAAAAGACACAGTCCTAACAACTGTCTTAAGCCTTTCATATATTTAGAATCGGTTTGATTCATGGGTTGTTTTTGGTTGTGATTTCTAAATAATTTTTCAATTACGATACAAATATGGATGTACATAGAGTTGAAAACAAAGACAAAAAACCTCATTTGTTGAATGACTTTTCAATTAAAACAAGTATTTTATCAATTGTCAAAAATCACAATAAACTGATAATCAATGATTTACACTTAAATTAATAAAATACTCAATTGACAATTTGTTGAAAAAAAATTAAGTTTGTTGAATGAAAAACAGCCGCATTTCACTAATTTTTAACACTTTCTCTAAGAAAGAAGTGCGCGATTTGCGAAAATGGCTAAACTCTCCTGCTCATAATCAACGTCAAGACGTGCGTGATTTATTTGAATATCTATCAAAAAACGCGATAAATGGCAGCGAAAAGTCAATGGAGAAGGAACGCATCTTCCAAAACCTGTTTCCAAAGGAAGCTTTTGATGATGCAAAATTCAGACAGACCATCCATTTTTTATTAAAAGCAATTGAGGAATTCCTCATTTTTCAAGAATTGACCTCTGATGAAGTAAAATCTAAAACAGCATTGGCGACCGTTTTCAGAAAAAGAAAAATCGATAAGCTCTTCAATAAAACCATCCGAGAAGCTAAAGAGCTACAGCAAAAATCAAGTTTTCGAAATGCAGACTATCAGCAAAATGTTTTTCAAATTGAATTGGAAGAATATTCCTTTCGCGAAAAGCAAAAGCGGACGGCTGAGATGAATTTGCAAGAGCTAACCAATGCACTTGATTTGACCTTCATTGCTCGAAAGCTACGATATAGTTATCTTCAGTATGCTCACCAAACCGTTTATAAAACGGAATACGACTTTGGTTTTTTGGACAAAATGTTGCGTCACATTGAAGAAGCGGAATTGGATAAGCTGCCCTCTATCGGCGTTTATTATCATGGTTTGAAAACGCATATTGAAAAAGACAATCCCGTTCATTTTCAAAATTTAAAAAAAGCGCTTTTATCTAATACGCATCTCTTCCCTCGCTCTGAGGCACGTGACATTTATCTAATGGCCATCAATCACCTCATCAAAGCCATGAACTCTGGGCAAGACTTCGCCATGCGAGAGGTTTTTGATTTGTATAAAAAAGGGGTGGAAGAGAAATTGCTTTTCGAAGGAGAGTTCATTTCTCGTTTCACGTTTAGAAATGTCGTTGCCATCAGTTTAAAATTGGAAGAATTTGAATGGGTAGATTATTTCATTGAAAATTACCAACCCTTTCTTCAAGAAAAATTTAGAGAGAACGTAGTGCATTTTAGCAAAGCTAATATGGCCTATGTTAAAAAGGATTACAAGACTGCAATGCAATTGCTCACACAAGTAGAATACAATGACACTCTAATGAATCTCAATGCCAAAAATATGCTGGTGAAGATGTTTTATGAGGAAGATGAGTTTGATGCATTGGAGTCCTTATTGAGCAGCACGCGCACCTATCTAACCAGAAAAAAAGTGGTTGGTTATCACAAGTCTTTTATTACCAATTTTATAAAACTTACTAGAAAACTACTCAAAGTCTCTCCCTACGATAAGGCGCAAATTGAAAAACTAAGATTAGACATTATGGAAGCTGCCCCCATGGCTTCCTCGGAGCGAGATTGGTTGTTGACGCAGTTGGGGAAGATTTAGATTTCTTCCGATTTTTTCTAAAAAATCATCTCCTCAAAAGTCAAAACCGTTTCAAATCCTTTTTCTTTAAAATAAGAAATCAACTCTTCTTTTTTATCGAATGGATTGGTGGCCATCACAAAATCACCACCCCATGCGCCGAGCGATTTTATTTCGCCTTCGAAGTTTTTAAAAAATAAATCTTTCGCTCGTGGTTGTTTGATGGTGGAACTGACCAATTGCTCATGCTCTCGAATCACATGGTTCAAATCAAAAATGGAAGGGTTGTTTAAAAATTCGTGGGTTAGCATGGAAACTTCAGGCAAAAGCGATTCGATGTTTTTTGAAACCTTTCGATATTGTTGGATTCCCTCGCGGCTATTTTGCTTTTGATTGAGGTGAATAAAAAATAATCGATCTGAAAAAGGAGGTTGGTAAGTGCACGTTTTCCAAATCGGTTTCTCGTTTTCAATTTTATATAAAATAGCGGAATCAGTGCCCGCACAAGCGAGGTCATAACCGCTACCGCCAAAAGTCATTTTCAATAGTTCAAAAGCATCTACATTTGCCCATTCCGAAAGACAATGCAGTAAAGTCGAAGAACTGCCCAATCCCCAATTGCGTGGAAACTCCAATTGCATTTCCACCTGTAAGCCATTTTCCTTTTTTAGATAGTTAGGATTGAGGGAACGAGTAGCCTTTAGAATTTTTTGTAAAAACAGAAGTGCCTCGTTTGGTTGTTCATTTAAAATTTCAAAATCTGAAATCTGAAATTTTCCACTTAACCAAAGCGTGCCATCCTCGTTATAACTTTTCCAGTCTAAAATATCTGATTGAGATGTTTTCTCAACTTTTAGTAATTGTCCCAATTTGGTAGGAACGGCCAATGCCTCTGCTCCGTCAAGTACGAAATACTCTCCAGTGAGCAGCAATTTTCCATGACCGTAAAATGATTTAGACAATTTAACAAGTGTTTTCCTTCGTGGCTCTTTGTGGAGCCTTTGTGCAACTTTGTGGAATAGCTAAATTCACAGAGAGACACAAAGATGCCACAAAGTTTCACAAAGCTATTTAGATATGTTTTCGAATAATCGCCTCTGCTTCAGCCAAAGAGACATCCAATTTATCATTCAACAATTTCATATCAAATCGTTCGGAGAAGGCCAGTTCGCGCGTAGCTTTGGCGATGCGTTTTTTTAGACTTTCGGGAGTTTCTGTATTTCTTCCTTTCAACCTTTCAAAAAGCACTTCTTTAGAAGGTGGATTGACAAATATTGCCAATGCTCGGTCACCGTACACTTTTTTGATATCCAAAGCACCCTGCACATCTATATCGAAAACAACCTTTTTTCCATTATCTAAAAGCCGCTGAATTTCTGATTTCAACGTACCATAAAATTGATCTGCATACACCTCTTCCCACTCCACAAAAGCATCTTCAGCTATCAATTTTTTAAATTCCTCAACCGATTGGAAATAATAATCAACGCCATTTTTCTCATGTGCTCTACCCTTTCGCGTAGTAGCGGAAACAGAAAAATCTAGCGCATCAAAGGTTTTGAGTAAATGCTTGACAATCGTTGTTTTACCAGCTCCGGAAGGGGCTGTGAAAATAAACAAATCTACTGGTGAGGGATTGGAACCACTAAACCACGTTAGCAACCTGTTCTTTAATCTTCTCCAAATCATCTTTCATTTTTACGACCAGCCGTTGCAAGCCCGATGAATAGGCTTTGGCTCCTAATGTATTAATTTCGCGCCCCATTTCCTGACCAATGAAGCTGAGTTTTCTCCCTTTCTGCTTGTTTTTGGTATCATTAAGCTGTTCCAAAAAATACTCGCAGTGTTGTCCTAATCGACTCTTTTCTTCCGAAATATCAATTTTTTCAATGTAGAAAAGCATCTCTTGCTCAAAGCGATTTTTGTCAACGTTTTCGCTACCGAGGTATTCGTTGAGATTTTGCTGCAAACGCTCTCGCATTTTCACAATTCGCTCTTCTTCAAATGTTGGCACTTCCTTCAGCGTACTTTGAATTGACTCAACTCGTGCTCGCAAATCATCCGAAGTAACCTGCCCTTCTGTATTTCTAAAATCAATGATTTTTGCAAGTGCTTTACCAATCGTCTCCAAAACCACTTTCCACTCTTCTGGATCTAATTCTTTTCCAGAGGGGCCCACTACATTCGGAATTCGCATGATAGAAGTGATATAGTCTTTTTGATCAATACCCAATTCTTCAGACAATTCCTTCAACTCGCGATAATAAGCTCTGAACAGATTTTTATTAATAGAAAAATCAGCTTCTCCGCTTGCAGAATCCGTTTCAACCATCAAATCCACCTTACCTCTCAATAACCTATCGCTAATGAATCGCTTGAGCTCTCCTTCCTTCTCTTTATAGGTAGCTGGCACACGAAAACGCGTGTCCATAAACTTGCTGTTTAGCGAACGAACTTCAACATTAATGGTTTTGTCTTTATAAGTTCCCGAAGCTCTACCGTAACCGGTCATTGATTGCAACATGCAGTAAGTGGTTTGAGTAGCTTGACTCAGATATTCGACATATTTGAGACAAACATATTTTTCGCTACTCTGCGTTAAAAAATAATTCCGTAGCTCGCTATGCAATTATTTTTTGCCTTGATTAGCAAAAAATCTGCTCTGTCGAAAATAACGAATACCTAAATCAAGCTACTGTGAATCCCAAAGATATGAAATACAATGACTTTGATTACCAAACAACTTTTTCAATTTTAAAAGACACTATTATTGAACAACTTCTTAAAAAAAATTTGTCAACTAAGTATAGTCTATCTAATTTCACCGGCACAAAAAAAAATTAATGAAAAATTACTTGATTACCGCTTTATTAATTTCTTGTTTTTCAATTACAGCCATTGGACAAACCTCTTTTGGGTTTCGAACAGGAATGAACCTAAATACCTTGATCGGAGACCTTGAAGAAGGGGAAACTTACGATAACAATACAGGCTTTCATATTGGAATCGCTTTTAATAGAAACTTCACTGATATTTGGGGAGTTCGAGCAGAACTTTTGTACTCTCAAAAAGGAACTTCTAATAAATATGATGGTAATTCCTCTATCATTTTAAGAGATAGAAATCAACGCGCCATTACTCATTCGGGCAATACTAACATCAACCTAACCATTACCAATTCCTATATAGATTTTCCAATCTCAGGTTATGGGCGAGTAGCTAATTGGCTTGAAATTTCTGCTGGTATTGTTCCAGGTATTTTAGCCGCTTCACGCGGAAGGGGTGATTTGATCCTTAATACGCCTACCCTCAGAGAAGAAGTCAGTTTGAATCTTGACTATAACTATTATGGTGACAATGCTCTTGAAGCAGCCAACGGCGCAGAAGTTATCACTGTAAAAGAAGAAAATACCGCCAAAGATTTAACTATTCCTTCTGCTGTTGGGGCGTATGTTTTCCAAGAAGAGAAAAATGGAAGTTTGTACAATCTCTTCAATTTAGATGCAGTAGTTGGACTTTCGTTTTTTCTAAATAAAGGCCTATTTGTCAGTGGAAAAGTACAGTATGGATTATTGGATGTAACTAATAATGACGCTGATTTTTCTTATCAGGACATTACCACAACGAGAAGTGATAAGGATGTAAATCTGGTTTTACAAGGTTCAGTTGGTTTTAATTTTTAGTCGCTAATCAGTAAAACGCAATCAATAATTTAAACCAAACTACTTGTCCTTTTTCCTTCTAAAAAACTTAAAAAATAAGTCCGTAGTGGGGGCTATGAACTGATTTTTTAAATTCTTTACAAGAAAAAATTCCTGCGCATTTTGAACTAACTTATTAATTCCATTTTACTAAGCCATCAAAAAAAACGAAGGTTTATACCTATAAATAGTTAGCGTTGACTATTTTTAGGTGCAAATACTTTTTGAAGCAAATACTTCAAAACGAAATTTAGAAACCTAACTTTATTAATGAAAGGGCTTATCAACGAGGCATTTCGGCAATATTATAAATTGCGAATGGGGCGTATCGACAACTTTCGCTCCCACCCTCACCTCGTCCAGTCTGCTCTTTTCAAAAAATTTTTGCTTGCAGGTCGTATGACCGAATGGGGCAAAAACTACGATTATAAATCCATCAAAACTCCGCAGGACTACCGCGAACGTGTACCCGTTCAACAATACGAGGCATTCAGTCCGCTGATACGACGAGTTATTATGGGTGAACGAGATGTTTTGTGGCCCGGCAAAACGCGCTCCTTCTCCAAGTCTTCAGGCACCACAGACGCCAATAGCAAATACATCCCAGTTACTTATGACAATCTTCGGTATTGCCATATTCGCAGTTGTTGGGATTCGATGACGATGCTTTATGATCAACGGCCAGAATTGCGATTATTTGCTGCAAAAATTGCATTAATGGGCGGTTCGCTCAGCCCATGGCCAGACAACCCAAAAGCAATGACAGGAGACATCTCAGCGATTATGATGCATAATTTGCCGGGAGTCAGTCGTCCCAACTTTGCACCTGACATGAAGATTGCACTAATGGACAATCTTGAAGAAAAAATAGAACTCATGTCTGTGGTGCTTCCGAAAGAAGATGTCGCCATGATTGGAGGCGTGCCTACTTGGGTCGTTGTTCTTTTTAGAAAAATATTAGAAAAAACAGGGAAGCAAAACATGTTGGAAGTATGGCCAAACTTCCAAGCCTATATGCATGGTGGTGTGAGTTTCAAACCTTACACCGAGCAATTCAAGCAGTTTATTCCAAGGGATGATTTTGCTTATCAAGAAATCTACAATGCCTCGGAAGGCTACTTTGGCGCGCAAGATGACCTTTCACAGGAGGGTATGTTGCTTTTCTTAGATAATGGAATTTATTACGAATTTCTTCCAGCTGACCAATGGAATAAAGAAAATCCGAAAGCAATAGGACTGGAAGAAGTGGAGGCGGGAGTCAATTATGCCATCGTCATCACTACTAATTCAGGCTTGTGGAGATATTTGCCAGGCGATACGATTATGTTCACCTCACTTGCTCCTTATCGCATCAGAGTAACGGGTCGCACCAAGCATTTCGTAAATGCATTTGGCGAAGAGGTCATGGTTGAAAATACGGATATGGCACTCGCCAAGACTTGTCGTCAAACGGGTACCATCGTTAATGAATATACTGTTGCACCAGTTTATTTTCAAGGTGGCAACAAAGGTGGCCATCAGTGGCTTATTGAATTTGAACAAGCTCCTGCTGACATGCGCTTGTTTAATGAATTACTCGACCAGAATCTCCAGCAACTCAACTCTGACTACGAAGCTAAACGCACCAAAAATATGGCCATGGAGCAACTCCAGCTCAACGTCCTACCCAAGAATACTTTTATGAATTGGATGAAATCTAAGGGTAAATATGGCGGTCAAAACAAGATTCCTCGCCTTGCCAATCATCGACAGTTTATTGATGAGATTTTGATGTTTGTGGGGGAGCAGGCTTAGGTTTTAGGACACAAAGACACACGGAGGAGCCCAGAGATTCACAGAGAGAAAATTTATTCTATGAGAAATTTAAATAAAATTACTCAAATCATTATTGGCTGTGCAATTGAAGTGCATCGGCATTTAGGGCCGGGGATGCTTGAATCTGCTTATCAAATTTGCCTTATCCATGAGTTGGAGAAATCAGGATTAGATATAAAAACCGAATTTCCTGTTCCTGTAATTTACAAAGATATCAAACTGGAAAAAGGATACAGAATTGATATACTTGTTGAAAACAAAATTGCAGTTGAACTGAAAAGTGTAGATGCCATCATTGACATTCACCATGCTCAAATTCTTACTCAAATGAAATTTGCAGATTTACCACTCGGACTTTTGATAAATTTCAATGTTAAGCTCTTCAAAAATGGTATTAAAAGATTCACTCGACAATAAAAAACTCTGTGAACCTCTGTGCCTCCTCTGCGAATCTCTGTGTCCAAAAAAGTCTCAAATCAAGCTATCTCTCTCATACAACTCCACCCCTTTCTCAATCATCTCCTTAATCTCCCCCTCCACTTCAGGCGTCAATTTTTTAATATGAAAACAACTCTTCCCTTTTAAATACTTTTTCAAATCTGCAGAAATTGAAAACTCATCAACGTGCGTATAAATTGGAAAGAAATATAACCGAATATCTTTTGCCTTAGGAATCACTGAAGCAAAATAATGTCCATCTACTTTTTGCTTGCCTTGCATGACTTCTTTAGTACCACAAGCCTCAAATTTTGCCACTTCATCATGGCGAATTCGAAGGGCAGGTGCTTGTGCATGAAGCATTTCTTTAAGCGCACTTTGAATTTCTTTTAAGTCGGATTTCATATCTATATTTTTATAAAGCAAATGTAAGTGACTGTCCACAATAAATGATAATAAATTTAAGTCCCTTTTTTCCTCACTCTTCGTTAGATTTTATTTCCGTAGCTAAGGCTACGCAAATAAAATCTGCCTCGATTGAAAAAAAAATGAATCTCAACTTTTTCTATCATTTTATTCTGACCAATCACTTATAAAAATAGCAGAATGAAATTTTGAACTTGTTCTTGTGGCTTGAACTTGAACTTTCTGTACTTTTGCCGCTCAAATAGCATTTCAGACAATGATGCAAGTTCAAAAAAGCATAGGCGAGACCAATTTTAAGCTACCTAATCAAAAGTCCTTTTATCGGGGGAAAGTGCGGGATGTTTATAGCATTCATGACATGTTAGTGATGGTGGCAAGTGACCGTATCTCGGCATTTGATCATGTACTGCCGAGGCCTATTCCTTACAAAGGTCAAGTTTTAAATCAGGTGGCAACGCATTTCTTACGTGCCACAGAAGATATTTGTCCAAATTGGCTGATGAGTACACCTGACGAAAATGTGGCTATTGGTTTAGCTTGCGAACCTTTTAAAGTAGAAATGGTGATTCGTGGCTATTTGGCAGGTCATTCGTGGCGCGAGTATAAAGCAGGCAAGCGAATGATTTGTGGTGTAAAAATGCCAGATGGGATGAAAGAAGGGGATAAATTTCCAAAACCAATTATCACTCCTGCCACAAAAGCTGAAGAGGGACATGACGAGGATATTTCTAAAGAAGAAATCTTAAAACAGGGAATCGTCAGTGCGAATGATTACGAGCAGATGGAGGCCTACACTTATGGCCTTTTCGAAAGAGGGACAAAAATGGCGGCTGAGCGTGGTTTGATTTTAGTCGATACGAAATATGAATTTGGTAAGAAAAACGGAATGGTCTTTTTGATTGATGAAATTCATACACCAGATAGCTCAAGGTATTTTTACAAAAATGGATATGCAGAACGTCAAGCAAAAGGTGAGCGGCAAAAGCAGTTGTCTAAAGAGTTTGTGCGAGAGTGGCTAATGGAAAATGGTTTCCAGGGAAAAGAGGGGCAGAAAATGCCAACGATGCCAGATGACTTTCTGGAAAAAGTAACCAATCGATACGTGGAGTTGTATGAAAAAATAACAGGCAAAAAGTTCATGCCTGCTGATACAACAGATATTCAAAATCGAATTGAAAGGAATATTTTAAACTATTTTAAAGAT
>CALDSS010000074.1 GCA_937924495.1 uncultured Saprospiraceae bacterium | reverse complement strand
CGCTACTTTTTGGAGCAGTGCCTGCTCTCTGTGCGTCGCGCAGTAGAAGGAATTGACGCAGAAGTATTTGTGGTGGACAACAACTCCAAGGATGATTCGGTGGAAATGGTTCGGCAAAAATTTCCAGAAGTAAAACTTATTGCTAACCAAGACAATCCAGGTTTTTCAAAAGCAAACAATCAGGCCATTCGACAATCCAAAGGAGAATTCGTTCTGCTTCTCAACCCTGATACTGTGGTTGAGGAAGACACTTTTTCTCAATGTTTAAAATTTATGAAAGCGCATCCAGATGCAGGTGCACTTGGCGTGAAAATGATAGATGGCAGCGGCACTTTTTTACCAGAAAGTAAAAGAGGCTTTCCATCTCCGTGGGTCGCTTTTTGTAAGACATTTGGCTTGTCCACCTTTTTTCCAAAATCAGAACTATTCAATAGTTATCATCTTGGTTATTTAGATGAAAATGAAAATCATGAAGTCGATGTATTAGCTGGTGCGTTTATGTTTATGCGAAAGTCAGTTTTGGACAAAATCGGTTTGCTCGATGAAACCTTCTTCATGTATGGCGAAGATATTGACCTCTCCTACAGAGTGCAATTGGGTGGCTTCAAAAACTATTATGTGGCCGACACTACCATCATTCACTATAAAGGAGAAAGTACACGTAAGGGCAGTTTGAATTATGTAAAAGTGTTTTACAATGCCATGATCATCTTTGCAAAAAAGCATTTTACGGGCAGGAAAGCATGGCTATTTGTGCTGATGCTTCAAGCAGCAATTTGGGTACGAGCAGGAATGACACTCTTTGGCAACTTTTTCAAAAATGCATGGCTGCCGATTGTGGATGCTTTGATTATGGTTACTGGAATTTGGGCACTTCAGGGCTTTTGGGCCAATTATCATTTTGGAAGACCGGAATATTTCGACTCCCCAAAATTCTATTTCTTCAATATTCCATTCTACTTAATCTTCTGGCTATCAAGCATTTACCTCAGTGGCGGATACGACCGACCTTTAAAAGTCAAAAACCTGATTCGTGGACTTTTATTTGGAACCCTATTCATGACGGCGACTTACGGATTAATTCCAAATGACTATCGTTTCTCCAGAGCACTAATTGTATTGACCACAGTTTGGACACTTTTCCTAACCATTGGGTTTCGTTTGTTCCTACATTTTTGGAAAAACAAAAACTTTGATATTGGTTCCACTCCAGAAAAAAACATGGTCATTGTCGGCTCTCAATCCGAAGGAGAAAAAGTAATGAAACTGCTGCAACAGGCGGGTGTTCAAAAAAAATTAATTGGTCTCGTTTCTCCCAATGAAAAAACGGACAACGACTTTCTTGGAACTGTAAAAGTGCTGGACGACCTCGTTCATATTTATAGAATTGATGAAATTATTTTTTGCTCCTCCAATGTCTCTGGGCAACAAATCATGCATTGGATGACCAAGTTGGGGCCAGAGGTTGCTTATAAAATTTTACCACAAGAAAGCTATTCTATCATCGGTAGTCACTCCAAAAATGCACCTGGTGAATTGTACACCGTAGATATTCAATACAACATTGCCTCTCCTATGAATCGGCGCAACAAACGCGTCTTTGATTTCGGAATAGCACTGCTGATGATTCCACTCCTACCTTTGCTATTTTTAATACTAAATGGACGATTTGCCTTTTTAAGAAACTGGTTTCAAGTATTGGTAGGCCGAAAAACGTGGGTAGGTTACTCAAACAATTCCAAAGCAGAAAACTTACCAAAGTTAAAAACATCTGTGCTCTCTCCAGTTGATGGTCTGAAAATTCAACTCTCAGACGAAGTAACTGTTCAACGGCTCAACTTTCTTTATGCTCGTGATTTTGAAATAGATCGCGATATTGAAATTTTAAGAAAAGGCTGGAGAAAACTGGCTCAATAAATTCAAAAAACATTAACGGATTCTTAACTAATTAATTTCCAATTGTGGAAATCAAGTGGGTGACATCTTTATTCTAATTTTCAACTAAAAACCAAAATACTGTTTGGGGGAAATCATAAGAGAAAGAACGAGGATATTATGAGATATCCATAGGTCGCAACACCACAGACAACAAAACTTTATTTCAAATGAAATAGAATATACCTTTGCAGCAGAATTTAAAATACTTATAAACATAATAAACAAATATTATTTGGAAATAGACTTTTACCCCTTTTATTTAATTAACCAAAATATTTTTATAACAGAATGAACTATTTCAAAGCAATTTTTTCAGCTATTTTTATTTTAAGCGCGATTACTTTTACCAATGCTCAAACTACCTCAAAAGGAGATTTGACTGCAAATGCCGGTATTGGATTATTACCAACCTACTTTATGGATTTGAACGAAACAGTAACACCGCCAATTCAGTTAGGTTTGGACTATAAATTGGCAGATGCACTTTCAATTGGTGCGTTTGCAGGCTACTCTGATTACAAAGGACAAGTAATTGAAAACTCAGATGGCTCTATCTATACCGCAAATACCAAATCAAAAATGGCAGGCGTGAGATTGGCAGTAAACACAATCAACATGGATAAATGGGAAGTATATGGAGGATTCCAATTGGCTTACTCATTACCCGATGTTGAATATATTACAATTGAACCAGGAGAGCAAAGGTTTCCAAGACCAAAGGTGAGAGAAGGATTTGTTTATAGTGGATTCGTTGGTGTTACGGGATATGTGACTGAAAGAATCGGCTTTTTTGGAGAGTTAGGATATGGTGTTTCGCTTATCAATGCTGGAGTGAAAACAAAGCTATTTTCAACGAAAAAGAAATAACCCTGTTATCCAAATTAACAAGAATTTGTTTCTAAATTTTCAAGGCCATCCATCATGCGGGATGGCCTTTTTTATTTTCTTTCAAAATCAGTTTCCCCTCCTGACTTCTTCATCAATTTAGTCTCTTTGATGATGATATTCTGAGAAAAGCCTTTGCACATGTCATAAATGGTTAGGGCAGCAATTGTTGCACCTGTCAAGGCTTCCATCTCCACCCCAGTTTGCCCTATTGTTTTAGCTAAACATTTGATAATCAACTGATTATCATTATCAAATTTTACATCAATATCAACTTTTGTCAATGGCAAAGGATGGCAAAGCGGAATCAAATCACTCGTTTTTTTCGCTCCCATGATGCCTGCCAAAATTGCCGTTTGAAACACGGGCCCTTTTTTCGTATAAACATCATCGTTGACCAGTTGATGGATAACTTCCTCTTCTAAAATCATGATGGCCTGAGCCACCGCTATTCGTTCAGTAATCGCCTTATCTCCGACATCTACCATATTCGGATTTCCACTTTTATCCAAATGACTAAACTTTTTCTCCATAGGAAATTTAATTTTGGGTAAAATTAGACTTTATTGATGAAATTGAAATTAAAAGCATTCGGCATTGCCAAAGATATCATCGGTCATCGAGAGCTGAACATTGTGGTGCCTACTGGCAGTAAGATTTCTGATCTAAAAAAATCACTCATCGACTCCTACCCTGCTTTTGCAGATTTGGCCAGTTTGTCCTTTGCCGTAGAAGAAGAATATCAGGAAGATGACTTTTCCCTTACGGAAAATAATGAAGTGGTAATTATTCCGCCAGTGGCTGGAGGTTAAGTTTGATGAACGCAAAGACAGAAAGACGCAAAGATTTTTTCAATGCAAAACATAGATATCCAATTATCAGAAGCGCCCATCACCTCAATTGCTGCGGAAGCGCATGTCACCAATGAAGAATGTGGTGGCATCGTCACCTTCGTCGGTACAGCCCGAAAATTCACAAAAGGAAAAGAGGTGGTTCGATTAGAGTTTGAAGCTTACGAACCGATGGCCATCAAAGAAATGAATAAAATTGCTCATCAGATACTCGAAAAATTTCCAGCAAAAAAGGTAGCGATTCACCATCGAACTGGAGTTGTCAATTTGAAAGATATTGCGGTGGTGATTTCTGTGAGTTGTCCGCATCGAGCGGCTGCATTTGAGGCTTGTCAATATGCGATTGATACTTTAAAACAAACCGTTCCTATCTGGAAAAAAGAGATTTTTGAAGATGGGGAAATTTGGGTGGCGGCGCATCCGTAAAAGCCACCTCGTTTCGTGGCACGACTAAGGTCGTCCCACGAATAAAATTCCACTAATGCAACCACCCAAATGGTGGGGCGACGGGAGTCGTGCCACCATCAAGTTTATCCCCCAATCGTAGCCATAGATTCCGAAACTGGATTTTGAAAACGCCGCTGCTCAGCCTCAAACCCATCCTTTGCGCGGTGCGAAAGTGCAGATTTTAAAGCCTCTGCCAATTGCACATCCGAAGCTCCTGCTCTGAGCAAATCTCGAACATTAAAAACGCCACCATCATAAAGACAAGTTTTGATCAATCCTTGCGGAGTCAATCGAATTCGATTACAACTCCCACAAAATGTACGAGTGTAGGCGGCAATAATTCCAAAAGTACCTTTGAAATTTTCGATTTGATAATTGGCCGATGTCGAGTATTTCGGGTCAAGTATTTTCTTAGCAGAGGGATACTTTTCTTGAATGGTTTGTAAAATTTTTTGGTTCGACCAGAATTCCACATTTCCTTTTCCATCCGTTCCATTGAAAGGCATTTCTTCGATAAAACGAACGGCTATATTTTTATCTTTTGCCAACTCCAGCATAGGGATGATGTCCTCGGTATTTTGGCCAGCGAGGACGACCATGTTTATTTTTACTTCAAAATTTGCAGCCAACAACGCATCCATACATTCCATCACTTTTGGAAAATCATCGCGCCGAGTGATTTTGAAAAATCGCTCTCTGTCGAGACTATCCAAACTTAAATTAATGGAGTTGATGCCCATTTGCCGTAAGGCCTCAATTTTATCAATCAACAAAGTGCCATTTGATGTAATGTGGATTTTTTTCAAATCAGGCAACTGAGAAATTTCACCCAAAAAGCTCATTAAATCTTTTCTCAAAAATGGCTCTCCTCCTGTGATTCGGATTTTTGAAATTCCGAGTTTTGAAAAAACAGAAACGACTCGAATCATCTCTTCATAAGTCAACAAATCTGCTCTCGGAACATAATCAATCCCTTCCTCTGGCATGCAATAATAACAGCGCAAATTGCACCGATCCGTTACTGCCAATCGCATGTAGTTGATGACCCGTCCGTGGTTGTCGTAGAGCATAGTATAGTTTATAGCCCATAAAGATTGGTAAAGAAAGACAGTTTTTCAAAATTGAAACCGACAATTAGCGATTTCGATTATAAACTTTAAATAATTAGACCTCAGTTTAAAAAATGTTGCTTTCATCATAAGTAGTGGGACGGCTCAACTCAAATTAAAGAGATAGGTTTTGACATAGGTTCTTTGAAAAAAAAAATACCCGTGCCACAGTTATGCAAATAGACCGCAACTTAGATTTTTTTCATCTAAATTGTATTAGCTCAAAAGACTCTCCTACTTTAAAAATATCCCGCCCTCTTGGCAAAATAATAAACCCACTCACATCAGTCAGATTCGCATGATCGCCACTTCCTTTTCCCTTTCGGGGAATGGCAAGGGTGCGGTCTTGATCATCAGTTTCTAAATGAACCTGGAGAAAGTGCAAAAGGTCTGGTTTGAAAGTAACTTCTTCTGCCAAAACCACTTTTGGATAAGGTCTAATCTTCATGCCCATATTATTTCTCAACCACGGCAAAAGATACGCCTCCATTCCCACGAAAGTGGAAACTGGATTGCCTGGAAAGGCGAATACTTTTACGCCTTTGGAGGGATGCCTTCCAAACCAAAATGGCTTGCCAGGGCGTTGATACACTTTATAAAATGACTTTTCGACGCCCAACGATTCAAGTACTTTTGGGATGAGATCAAACTTGCCCATCGAGACTCCTCCACTCAAAACAATGACTTGATATTCGTCTAATATTTTAGAAATGGTTTCATGTATAGCTTTTTCATTATCAGCTAAATGAAAAGTAGCTGAGGGCACATTCATGGCAGCCAGCTGTGCCTGACAGGCGAAAGAATTTGACCTTCTTTTTTGATGCAATTTTGGTTTTTGAGAAACTTTTATCAATTCATCTCCACTGGAAATGACCGCAATTTTTGGAGGTTTTACCACTTTCAAAAATGACTTTCCAATCGTGGCCGCCACCCCAATTTCAGCAGCAGTGATGCGTCTGCCTTTGGGAACAATCAAATCTCCTTGTTTTCGGTTTTTGCCTTTGGGATGAATGTTTTGACCTTTCGTGATTTTATCAATTAAAATGGTCGCTACCCCGTTTTCAATTTTCAAATCTTCATATCGGATATTGGTGTCGGCACCAATTGGACACACAGCACCCGTCATGATTTCAATGCAATTTTCGGAGTTTTCTAAGATAGTTTGAGGCATCCCTGCACCATTTACTTTTTCAATTTTAAAAGTTCGATTTCCCTTTTCAAATGCAGAAAAATTGATAGCAATGCCATCCATCCGAATGCTATTGTAGGAAGGAAAATCCAAATCGGCATACAAATCTTCAGCCAATACTCGACCGAGGGTATTCGTCATTTTTACGCGTTCAGTATCAAGCTCTAAAACTTCCTCGCTAATTAATCTTTGTGCCTCTTCAACAGTTACCATTTCCTTTTTTCTTTGTGAAACTTTGTGGTGTCTTTGTGTCTCTTTGTGGAATAGCTGTTACACCGAGTTTCACAAAGGACGCACAAAGTTACACAGAGCAGATTAATTGAATATTTTTACAAAAAATTTCCTGTTCTGTCGAGCCCCAGTTCGACAGTATCAAGTCAAAGGATATTTCTGTCGAGCTGGGGCTCAACAGGACTAAAGTACGATGAAATGAATCAATTGTCGAAAGAAGAAAGGAATAGATATGGTAGGCACCTCATTTTGCCATCTTTTGGCATGGAGGGACAATTGAAATTGAAAAACGCAAAAGTGCTAGTGGTTGGTGCAGGTGGTTTGGGTTGCCCTGTTTTGCAGTATCTGACTGCGGCGGGCGTTGGTCATATCGGCATCGTTGACTTTGACAAAGTGGAGGAAAGTAATTTGCAACGACAAATTTTATACACCACAGAGGACATTGGAAAATCAAAAGCCTTGACGGCAAAAGCAAAACTCGAAAAACTAAATCCACACATCAAAATCACCGCTTTTGAAAGGCGTTTAACGAAAGTAAATGTTTTTGAAATTTTCAAAAACTTTGATGTCATCGCCGACGGAACAGATAATTTTTCGACTCGCTACCTCGTAAATGATGCTTGTGTTTTGGCTGGAAAAATAAATGTTTTTGCTTCTATTTTTAGATTTGAAGGGCAAGTAGCGGTTTTCAATTATTTGAAAGCCGATGGAACACGAGGCGTCAATTATCGAGACCTTCATCCAGAACCGCCAAAGGATGGATTGATTCCCAATTGTGCAGAAGGAGGTGTTTTGGGCGTTCTGCCCGGCATCATTGGTTCCATGCAAGCGAATGAGGTGATTAAAGTTGTCACAGGGATTGGAGCGCCATTGGTGGATAAAATTTTCATCATGGACACTTTATCGTTTTCAAGCCATACTTTGAAATTGCGAAAAAACGCATCCGTCGATATTACTGAACTGCCTAATGAAAACGAGGTATGTGCGATTCCTATTAATGAAATTACTGCGAAGGAATTAAAACAACTGATGGCCTCCAAAGCAGATTTTCAACTCATTGATGTGCGCCAGCCACCGGAGTTCGACCTTCAAAATATTGGAGGAAAATTAATTCCACTTTCCAACATTTCAGCGGAAGCTGATAAAATTGAAAGAACCAAAAAAGTGGTGATTCTTTGCCAATCAGGAAAGCGAAGTCGAAAGGCTATTGAAATTTTAAAGGAAAAGGGGTTCAGTAATTTGATAAACTTGAAAGGAGGCCTGAATCAATTTTTAAAATAAAAAAGCCACGGATTTACACGGAGTCCACGGATTTTTTATCCGCCAAGTCTGTGTAAATCTGTGGCTTTATCTTTTCAGAAAATTAGAAACCAATTAGAGTTTCAAAATCTTCTCCGTTGCAACTGCCTTTCCATCAGACATTTGAACGAAATAAATTCCTTTATCAAAATCAAGATTTACATTAATCGTTTGCTCACCTTGATTGACTCTTACACTCTCCGTTTGAACAATTTTTCCACTGATATCTACAAAATTAAGATGTAGCGTTTCGCTCGTTTCGCTTGTGATTTTTATTGGCAACTGATCCACTACTGGATTTGCTATCAATTTCAAATCGAAGTTCAAATTAGCTATATCATTGGTACTCGAAACACCTTCCATCAACAATAAAGAATTGGTAGAGGTACCATCCCCTGAGTTACGGCCGTTGGCATTCACCGCCATACCCGAAGCATAAATGGTGACATCCTCTGCGCCAGAAGCGGGTGCAGTCCATTCAACGCTAATGGAACCGTCAGCCAAAACTCTGCTATGCTCCAAATAATTGACGCCATTCAAATCCGTTATTCGCATATCCGTTGGTGCTGTTCCGAATGCGCCAACATTGTTGGCATCGCCATCCAATACCGTTGCTTGCAAACCATAGCCAGCAGGTGCAGAACCAGTTCCTATATTAAAGACCAACTCGTAGGTTTCGCCTGGAATATACTCGGTAACTGAATTTCCGCCTGCATCAATAAGCGAAATCAATAAATTTGGCTCAAAGGCAGTGCCTGAGTGGCATTGCGTGCAATTATTATTGCCAGAAATAGGAGAGGCGGTTCTGTCCAATCCATTCGAAGCTGGCCCTGCAGAAAAGTTAAAAGTTATGCCAGCTCCGAAAAGCAAAGCAGCAAAAGTGTAAATAATTCTGAATTTCATAAATACTTTTTTTGATTATACAGTCAGTTAGACAGCCGAAAATAAGGGAGAGTTTAAATACTTAGCTGGCAACTTACCATTCTGTCATAGAATTGTCATAATCAAAATAGCATCCCGTCTTGGAGACCATCCCAACATTTAAGGATTCCTTTTGAAATAAAGTACACGAATAGGCTTCATCCTACGTTCAAGGAACCTATTTTTGCCAGTCTTATGAATCACTTATCGAAAAGGAATTTGTGGATTAGTTGGGGGCTTTTGCTTCTGTTGAGCCTGATTTGGGGGAGCTCCTATATTTTGATAAAACGAGGTTTGGTCGCTTTTGAGCCACTCCAAGTTGCAGCCATCCGATTGGCAATTTCTGCAATAACCTTTTTCCCGATTTTTCTTTGGATTAGAAAAGAGATTGATTGGTCAAAATGGAAATACCTCCTCATTACTGGCCTCACGGGCAATGCCATTCCTGCTTTTCTATTTGCTATCGCTCAAACCAAATTGAGTAGCTCTCTGACAGGAGTTTTGAATTCCTTGACTCCGCTTTTCACGTTGGTTTTAGCGGTTATTATTTTCAAACTTCCTTTTCAAAAAAACAAAGGCATTGGCATTTTCATTGGATTTTTAGGAGCATTTCTTTTGGCTTGGTTCGGCAAAGAAAGTGGCGCTGCCTCCGATCCTTGGTACGTCATTTTTGTGGTTTTGGGTGGAGTTTGCTATGCGATTAGTTCCAATACGGTTGCTTCCAAATTACAGGACAGTAGTTCGATGGTTATCTCCGCAGCTTCGTTTATGATGTTGCTTCCCGCAGCGTTCTTTTTATTCTTTTATAGTGACGTTACCACTACCCTTCTGACCCATGAGGAAGGTTGGTCTTCTTTTGGATTCATAACTATTTTGGCCATTTTGGGAACCGTACTTGCGTCCATTCTTTATTATCAATTGGTGCATATAACTGGAGCCGTAGTTTCTTCTTTTGTGAGTTATTTGGTTCCGATTGTTGCCACCGTTTGGGGTCTTGTGGATGGAGAACCTATCACCGTTTTTTCTATGATTGGAATGGTTTTAATTTTGACGGGGGTTTATATTGCACGCAAGTAGTGTCGAACCCCAGTTCGACGCCAATTTACTGTCGAACTGGGGTTCGACAGGACAATCAAAAAATCATGCGCATCGCTATTCTTCTCATCGCAGCTGGTTCATCTTCTCGTTTGGGACAGCCTAAGCAATTACTTCCCTTTCGGGGAAAAACGCTTTTGGGAAATTCAATTCAGGTTTGTTTGGAAAGTCAGGTTGGAGAGGTGCATTTGATTTTGGGAGCAAATCATGCGGCTATTTTAGAAAAGATAGAAACAGAAGGATGCCAAATTCATATCAATACAAATTGGCAGGAAGGCATGAGCACCAGTATTGCTTTTGGGGTGCAGCAGATTTTAGATAAAAACTATGATGGACTCATCATCTCGGTGGCAGACCAGCCATTTTTACAAAAAGAACATTTGATTCAATTG
>CALDSS010000073.1 GCA_937924495.1 uncultured Saprospiraceae bacterium | reverse complement strand
TAAGTACTTAATTGGAGGAAGGTATATTCTTCTGAGTTTTGCAGATTTTCACCTGTTGCATAAATTCTATCAAATCCAAGTCCACATCATTTTCATAACGTGACAGGACGAAACCTTTTGTTCCGTCATTGGCTTTGACTGCAAAAATCAATGAAGATTCAACGTTTTCTTTATAAGAATGAAAACGATGAATTTCAATGATTACTAAATCTGAAGGATTGTAAACATCTTTTGTAGCGAGACATTTCAAACCTTCATTTGTAAGTTTAAAATTGTAAACGAATCTTCTCTTTCGAAGTCCGTCCACGGCTCCCTCCAAATCTGAATAGGTAACTAATTTCATGATTGGAGAATTTTTAATGGTTGATAAATTATGGCTCTTAACGACAGTTTGTCATAATGACTTTTCTGTAGTTTTTGAAAAATTCGCCCCTAAAACAGTCGAAGTCTAAATATGTTCAAAAAAAATTATTTAGCTATTGCTGAACATATTTTGAACTCATTCTTTTTAGCAGCAATACGCTGTAGAGTCAAATTCTAATTACTTTCAAACTGAAGAAAAATGCTGAACAGTAATCTTAATTTTAATTCAAATATTCAAAAGAGTAGAATCGAAGGTGGAGTAGTCAATATGTATGGTGCCAAAGCCAAACATGCGCAGGATGACCACATTTTATATCTTTTGAAAAACCGAGATGTGAAAGGAATTTCTTTACTGTACGATCAGTTTAGTGCCAACATCTATGGCGTTATCATCAAAGTATTAGGAAATGAAAAAGACGCTTGCGCCGCAATGAAATCTACATTTAAGAAGATATGGACAATGAGCGCAGAAGTTGATTTTTCTAATCGGAATTTTAAAACTTGGATCATCGGTTTGGCTTACAAAGAAGCTGCTGTGATTGCAGGGAAACCTGTTGCAAAACTTCCAAAATTACTTTTCTAAAACGAATTCTCTTTCTTATAAAAGGCTGCTGTTGAAGTATAATGCTTAATTCCAGTTAACGGAATGCAAGCCTGCTTTCTTATTAATACTACCAAAAACATTCAGAAATGAAATATTCAAAATCAAATGCTATGACAATGGCAATCGTCTTTGCTGTTTGTACATTAACTGCTATCGCTTTGGGCATGCTCATTCGTTTTAATTTAGGAAGTGGAGATGAGACTGTTGAAAAATCAAAAGAAGAAAATGACTCGACCGCAGATCTTTATCGAATAAAATAAGGAACATCTGCTATGATTTAATCAGGATGGAGATTTTTTTAGAAAAAAGGATAAACCACTGAACAATTCAAAATCACGACCGTTTTGGCATCTCTTAATCAAAAAATTTATATCCGATGAACAAGATCTTAATGTTATTTGCAGCAGTTTTTATTTTTTCAAACTGCTCAAAAGTAGATGAACTGACACAATTCAACATGGCTTATACTTCTCAAGTAACTGTAAGCCCAACAGCAGGATTGAATCTCCCTTTCAATCTTTTTACTCCTGAGATGGAGACAAACTCCGAGTCTGAATTTGCAGTGAACGACACTAATAAAGACTTAATAGAAGAAATTATTTTAGAAAGATTGGATTTGACCGTGACGGCACCTTCTGATCAGACACTGGACTTTTTGCAGTCAGTAGCTGTTTATATAGAAGCTGAGGGGTTGGCAGAACTCAAAATTGCTGAGGCAACGGACATTCCAGAAAACGTAGGGGCAGAACTTTCATTGACCCCAGCAGAAAACAATCTCGCTGAATACATTAAAAAAGATGCATTTCAAATGCGTGTAAATATAATAACGGATAAAACAATTAATCGCGAAGTACAAATCGAAGTTGATTCGGAATTCTTCGTAGATGCAAAAGTGCTTGGCATCTAATCATTGTTTGCTTTGCTACTTAATAAAAATATGTTGTACTGCTATTAACGGAGGTGGATGTGCTTCTTTTCAAATCCCACTGACAAAGATATTCTACCTCCTTTTTGTACAATTTTAATAACGGTCTCCCCCACTCTCATCATTATTATACAATGATAATTATCAGCATCCTTCTGCTGAACTTAACGAACCCATTTTTTCAAAACTAAATTTTTTTACCATGAATAGTCAAAATTCTGAATCACGCTACACAAACATTATTTTATCTACCGTTCTTGGGCTTTCCCTTTTATTAGGAGGATTTTTCGGTTACAAAACGTATAAACTATCCAACACTAATGATATTCTTTCGTCAGAGGTAGGTCAGCTCGAAACCGCTAAGGAAGACTTGATTGCTGACATGGAACAATTGCAATCTGAATATAAAGTTCTGATGTCAGAGCATGGCGACCTACAAAGCGCATTTGCAGATGCTAATGCAGAAATTGAAGCACATGATCAAAATCTGGCTTCTATCAAATCAAATTCAGGCAGTTCAAAAGGTTTGGCTGATGAAGTGATTCGCTTACGCGGAATGAGAGCAGAGTATGCATTTATTTTAAACGAATTGCGCCAACAAGCCGTCATACTTACAGATGCGAATGTCAATCTTCAAGATCAAAATGCTGAACTTCAAAAACGCCTCAGAAAGATGAAAAATCAAAGTGAGCAATTAGCAAAGCAGGTTTTTGACATGAAACAAAATCGAAGCATGGCAGCACTTGAACCGATTGTCCAAAATGAGCCAAAACCGCTATTCGCCTCTCAGGAAGTGATGGTTGAAAAAGGAGAGAAAAAGGCAGGAGCAATGGCCAATAACTTTACTTTCAATGTTACAAAAAAGAGCGGCAACCCAACTGGTAGCCACAAGCGTGCGAATAAGATTGGTATTCGATTCGACCTACATAACACACAAAATGAAATTGATCAAAATCAGGAAATCTTTCTTGTGATCAAAGACGCTAATGGTATGCCTGTTGAAGTCGAAAATCCAGTAAAAACAACCATTCATACTGAAGGATACCAAAAAGAAGAAATCATTGCTCAACAAGTGATGACAGCCAATTTAAAAAGAAATCATACTTTAAAATTTGAGATTCTTCCTAAAAGAAAAACCTTAAATGAAGGATTTTACAGAGCTTCAATTTACTCAAAGAATGGCTTATTGGGACACGATGAGTTTTATTTGAGATAAGAAATATCTAAATTTTTCTAACATCCCAAGTTGGAGGCTGTCTCATAAGCAAAGAAACCAGACGGTTTAGTGATTTTCAAATCTATAATTCGCTGATTTGATATTTACTAAACTTTAAAGGTTTAGTAAATATTTGGCAAAATAGTACTTATGAGACAGCCTGTTTTCAGTTCATATAGGAAATAGAACCAACGACAAAAGCATACCGTCCCAACTTTCCTAGTGTCATCCAAAACAAGACTGGCCAAAAAGAGACTCTAAAAAAGCCTAGTGCCACAATGAGCGGATCACCCAAAAGTGGCAGCCAACCAAGTAAAGCAGCATAAGCCCCATATTTGTCCGCGTACTTTTTCCATGATTTGATTTTGGATTCTTTTACGCCGAAATACTTTTCGAGGAGTTGCCAGTTGCCCATTTTACCGACTAAATAATTGGTTGCACCACCGAATGTATTGCCAGCAGTTGCCACCACCAAGCACACCCATGGATTGAAGCCTTGGAAGATCATGACGCCCAAAACACCCTCAGATGCCATCGGCAAAATGGTAGCGGATAGAAAGGAAGCAATGAATAATGAAGCGTAGGGTAGGAGCATGAAGTTAATCTTCCGAAAGCCTTTTTATTTTTTCTTCAATCGCTTTTTTTTCCTCTTTTAGTAAACCAATACGGTCTTGTTCGTTTCGGAGTGTTTCAAGTAGATTATCAACATTTTTTTCAGCGAAAAACAATTGAAGGTTATTGTTTTCTTTCATTTCAATTTCCTTCATACGGCGGTAATCTCTGATGAAATAAACCATAAAAATACTACTTAACCACATCATAAAATGGGAGGCAATATCAAAAGTGGCGAATGTGCCTCCGTGCCTTCCTTGTTTTACTTTTATAAACTTTGCATTCGTTTTTTCTACATAATCACCCGCACTTACCTTGGTGTCATTTCGGAGATTGTTCAATTTAACTAGACCCATACCGGTCGAGTTAAAATCTTTGTTGTAAACCTTTTCGTAAGTTTCGAGAAAATTGAGATTGTCCTTATTGGTGAAGTAGTTCCTAATTTTTACAGAGGAATCGCCTTGACTAAATTTTTTGGACAATTCGTTGAGGCTAAACCATTCCAAGCCATCTTCATCTCGTATGGTGATTTCTTTTCCTTCTATTTCCAGTTTCTTTTTCAATAGATAATTTTTGCACAAGTTTAATGAATTTGAACTTAACTAGACCTATATTGGTCGAGTTAAAAATCAAAAAGCTATGGTAGATCAAAGCCGAAATTCACGCTATTTTTCATGAACCTTTCTCAAAATAGTTATTCATCAACGAATTCTGAAACACTCGTAAACACTCCTTTTCGTGTTAAAAACCTTTCGGTGAGATCCCAAATTATGTCTATACGAATTTGACACTCATACTTTTACACTTTGTGTGTAGACGTATTTTGGGATGAGACCTTCAGCATCATAATTTTATTTATGTTAAATACGTGTTGAGTTTTTATTGTATTATACTGAAAATAGTTGACCGATAAATTATGGGGAATAATACCGTTTCGGATTGGCTCAGGAAATACGGTAATTTGAGACCTTCTAAATGGAAGCCCTTATGACAATCCAGTAGCAGGAAGAATCAACGGTATTCTTGAAAGTGAAATTGGATTAGGGGATTGTTTGAAAAATCTTCATGCTGCAAAGCTGATTCCGGAAAAAGCAATGCATATTTACAATGACAAAAGACCACATTGGAGCAATCACTTATTAACTCCAAACCAAATGCACAATCAGAGTTCTTTAAAACCTGTCACCTGGAAAAATGAAAAACTGCTGAATAGTTAATCTTATTCTTTAACCAGTCCGGCTTTTTTGAGACATGACATCAACTCTAAACACTGCCCCACCCTACCCCATGCACCAACATCTCAATAAACTCTCGCATCTCTTCAATAACCTTTGGTAGTTCGCGAAAATTGAGGATAGAGAATATTTGAGGTGAACTACTTACCCTCGATTTCGCTCAGCGGGACGACGTAACTCTATTTATAAGTGGTCTGGCGTTTCAAATAAGTCTTGATGATTTTTTCAATGTCCCCCGTTCGTAACCCATTTTGTGCTTTTACTTTTTAAAATACTGGCTCGCATCTACAAATAAAACATTGTCGGTGACTCCCCTACCCTATTTCAAAATATAAATCGGCATCCGATCCATTTCTTCCTCGTTGTACACTGATGTATAGACTTCAGAGCTCTCTCTTTTCGCGGTTTAAATTTAGGATTATACGTTTTCCAAAAAATCTTGGGGATTTTTAGTTCTGAACCAACTATAGATTTTTCTATCTGGAGGACTTTCACCAAATTGGTTAACAATATTTGGTCAGACCAAACATCTCTTTGCCTTTGATTACTTTCATCCTAATTTTCTTTCCTCGAACTTCTGACTCTTTCTCTGCCATAAGTTTAGACTTTTAAAGACTTCTTCAATATTGATTTTTTTCTTTGACATGGTTCAAAAATAATAAAACGTAGCAACGAAAAACGAGAGAACTCTATTTCCCGATTATATTAACCAAACTAGTCCCCTACCCTCTCGGTTTTTAGTCTTTATTGAAGCAATTTTGGAAAGAAATAATAATTTTATACAAATATTGGTACAAAAAACAACTTACAAGACATAGTAACAAGCGCTAAGTTGACTTATCAAAGGAGGCGCTAAGTTTGTAGCACGCCCAACAAAAACACTAAAATAAGCTTTAAAACAATTTATGTATTACAAGAAATACAAACCACACAAATATTACATTAAATACAAGTGAATTTTTATGTCAATCAATTATTGTAATATATAAAATACAAGTAATAAATGTATTTCTTATATTTTTTGCATTTAAAGTATTTTTTGTCATTTTTGCAATTCATTAAATATTTAAACTACATATATTTCAAGTATTACAAAAATGGCAAAAACTATAATTTTTGGAAATCAGAAGGGTGGAGTAGGGAAGAGCACCTGTGCAATCTTAGTAGCAGGTACTTTTTCGGCAGCACCATTCAACAAACGAGTAACCATCGTTGATGCAGATGAGCAACAAACGATAAGTATCATACATCGAGCTGCTGAGTTGAGCGGACAGGAGGCAAGATGGGCTGTTGCACCATTTCCAGATCCTATCAAAGGTGTGTCTCGTAAAAAATTTGATAGATTGCTCGAAGATGTTCAATCCAAATCTGATATCGTTATTATTGACTTACCTGGATATTTAGATACCGATGGAAAAACTGCCAATGTATCTCCAGAAGCTGATTTTGTATTTATACCCGTTCCTCCTACCAATAAGGATGTGCCATCGAGTGAAGACTACTTGAATTTCATGTTGAACATTAGAGATATTGTGAAAAAGGAATTTGATCATGAGATCAAAGTGATTCCATTTTGTAATATGCAACGTACGGGGCATTCTTCTACTGGATTTATTAGAGAAGTTTTTAGTGATTGGAAAAAGCGATTCAAAGTAAACTCTATGAAGGCAATGCTTGGACGATATGTCGAACACGAAGATGTTGGTATGGGCAATGACCTCTACAATAATATGAGTACCAATAAGAGTAAAAATTATACTGCCTGGATCAACGAACTGGCTTCAATTATGAAAATTAAAAAGTAAGACATGGCAAGGAAGATAGA
>CALDSS010000072.1 GCA_937924495.1 uncultured Saprospiraceae bacterium | reverse complement strand
AGTTATTCAGGTTTTGGTGTGAAAAGTGTTTTTCGACAATCTTTTTACTCGTCTTTTTGGGATGAATTTGATGAATTTATCGAAGATGAATCCGCAAGCGTTTTTGCGGTGGACTCAGGCGTAGATGATTATGGAATTGATTATGACTTTGATTATTACTTAGGTAAAAAACATCATTTGACTTTTGGAGCGGGTTTTCATTTTATGAAGTTTAAACCCGGAGCCGTTCAAATAACAGATGAGATTATTGAAATAGATCCTTTAGATAGCGATTTTTATTACATAGATATTGTCGATGAATTTTATGACAATCAATCTGATGCAAATGAAATCCATTTTTATGCAAATGAAAACTATTCTTACTCCAAAAAAATAAACTTAAATATTGGTGCGCGGGTGGGACTTTTTCACTCGCGCTCCCTTGATTCTCTAGTCAGTTTAGAAAATGATTTTTTCCTTTTTCAACCCAAAATAGCCGTACAATACAAAGTAGCTTCTAATTTTTCTATGACGGCTTCCGCCGAAAAAATTGAGCAACCAGTTCACATCATAACCCTATCAGATGTTGGATTTCCAACTGATTTGTGGGTGCCAGCTTCTGGCAGAGCAAAACCCCAAGTTGCTGACCAATTCAATCTTAGTTTCCATTATAATAAATCAGATAGGGTGGATGTTAAGGTGTCCGGCTATGTCAAAAATACAGCTAATTTGATTCGAGATATTGATGAATTATCCATTCCTACCCTCAATCAACCATTAAGTGATGTCTGGCAAGAATATGTCGTTGCGGGCACAGGCAAGTCAAGAGGATTGGAATTGGAAATGGAATATCAATCCAAAAGGTTTAGGGGAGATTTGGCGTATGCCTATATCAAGACCACCAGAAACTTTGTGGATATAGATTCAATTTCTTCTTTTCCATTTAGATATGATCAACCTCATAGTTTGGCGCTGAATGGTTATTTTAAATTGACACCCAAAATATGGGCGTACGCCAATTGGCAATTTACAAGCGGGATTCCACAAACCTTATTTTTGGATGAAACAGGGAACTATAATCCAACCTCAGCTAATTCTGAAGATCCAGTTGAGCCGCTGAGTACCATTAATGGCCATCGGCTACCCAATTTTCATCGCTTGGATGCAGGTTTTTTAGCAACTTTTAAAAAAGGAAATCTCACCCACGAATTAAATGTCGGCGTCCAAAATGCCTATAACCGCCGTAATGTCTGGTATGAGGTGCAATTGGAGCAATCGCTTCTTGATGAACCGGGAGAAGATCCAATTGTTCAAAGAACAGGTTTGCCGATTTTGCCAGTAGTGCGTTATCAAATTGAGTTTTAGAATTGTTCGGTCGAGCCCCAGCTCGACAGAAAAAAATATAAAAGTACTCACTGTCGAACAGAGGCTTGACAGGACATTGCAAAAAAGAAACCCACCTATAATTTAGAAAGGGGATATTTCAAATATCTTTGATAATTCTCTTTTTGTCGAAAAAAAGCATCATTTTTAACGCTTATTGTTTACTTTACGATTGTAAAAAACGAGGAAACGCCCTGCATGTCAAAAGGGCAATTATTAAAATAAACCATTATTACTATGCTATCAATTGCACCGATCCTTTTATTCCTATGTGTAGTTATTCTATTCTCAGCAGTATTCACTGTAAAACAACAGACTGCAGCAATCATAGAGAGATTTGGTAAATTCCAAAGCGTTCGACTTCCAGGCCTTCATTTGAAGATTCCTATTGTAGATAGGATTGCTGGTAAGGTGAGTGTCAAAATTCAGCAATTGGATGTAATTGTTGAAACTAAAACCAAGGATGATGTATTCGTTCGACTCAAAGTTTCTGTTCAGTTCAATATTTTGAAAGATGGTATTTACGAAGCATTCTACCGATTAGAAAATCCAGGTGAGCAAATCACTTCTTATGTATTTGATGTAATTCGTGCCGAAGTTCCAAAAATGAAATTGGATGAAGTTTTCGAAAGAAAAGACGATGTTGCAGTTGCCGTTAGAAGTGAATTGCAAGAAGCGATGAAAGATTACGGTTACGGCATCGTAAAAGCATTGGTGACAGATATTGACCCAGATGCAGAAGTGAAAAAAGCGATGAACCGTATCAACGCGGCTGAACGTGAAAAAGTAGCTGCTGAGTACGAAGCAGAAGCAGAAAGAATCCGCATCGTTGCCAAAGCAAAAGCAGAGGCAGAAAGTAAGCGTCTTCAAGGTCAAGGTATCGCTGACCAACGTCGTGAAATTGCTCGTGGTTTGGAAGAATCAGTTGAGGTTTTGAATGGGGTAGGTATCAACTCGCAAGAAGCATCTGCGCTGATTGTTGTGACTCAACACTACGATACTTTACAGAGTTTAGGTGAAAATACGGGTTCAACTTTGATTTTACTTCCGAATACACCAACTGCGGGAGCAGATATGTTGAATACGATGACTTCTTCTTTCGTTGCTTCTCAGCAAATTGGGGAAACGATGAAGGCTGATAATAAACGTAAATTGAAATTGCCGAAAGAGTAAGCAATCAAAATTTCAATCAAATTCAAAACGCCGTGCGCTCTGTTGAGAACACGGCGTTTGTATTTTTTCCACTTCTGTTTACTCGTGTTGAACTAATTTTAGGCTATTTTTGTTTTTAATTGCAAATTGTCGCATATTTATAGCCAAATGTCATATCATGTCGAATACGGAATTGAAAATGATTGAAAATCGTCTCTTCAAGAAGCTTTACTCTTTAGCTTCCGAAGGAACAATACCAATTGATAAAAATGATTTCACCTTTAATTTGTTTTTTGACAATAAATTAATAGTGGTAAAAACAATAGATAAGGGATTACCTTACGACTTGTTTTTGCTAATTCAAAAATTATTACAATTTTCTACTGAAAATTGGTCTTCAATTCTTCAAATTTCGCCACGTTCAATTCAGAGGTATGCTTCAGAAAAAAAGGACTTCGGTTCTTTACAAACTGAAAAGATAATCGAAATGACTGAGGTGACATTTAAAGGGATTGATACATTTGGCAATATTAAAAAATTCAAACTTTGGTTAGAGACGCCTAATTATGCACTTGGAAAAATGAAACCTTTTGATTTGCTAAAGGACTCTTATGGAAAAGATTTAGTTTTAAGCGAGTTGCATCGAATTGATCATGGAATTTTGGCATAATGGAAATATTCAGATTAGTTCGAGAAAAGTATAGCCACGAATTATCTGGCAAAGGGGCTGCTATTGCAGGAGGTAGATGGAATAGCAAAGGGACTGAAATAATTTATACTGCTTCAAACAGATCGTTAGCGATGGCGGAGATTGCTGTTCATTTTACTTGGGCTACTTTACCGCCAGATTATATGATGTTGACGATATCATCTCCCGATTTACCAATTAAGGAAATTTCTACTGAATCCTTACCCGAGAATTGGGATCAATTTCCAAGTTTAAATTCTACAAAGGTTATTGGTGACCAGTTTATATCTGAAAATAACTTTCCTTTATTTCGTGTTCCATCAGCGGTCACAAAAGGCGATTTCAATATCCTCATAAATCCTTTCCATAAAGAATTTAAGAAAATGAAAGTTACCAATAAGGAGTCATTTCCTTTCGATTCAAGATTGTTTTTGAAATAAAAAATCCGCCCAATTTTCAAAATTGGACGGATTAAGAAGCATTCGTAGATATAGTGGATTTTCAAAATCTATTTTATATAAAAGTATTCTTGACGAAATTTAATCATTACTTACTTCGTAATCGCCACCCTCATACTCTTTTCACTATTATCCACTTTCAAAGTCAAAACGTAAAGTCCTGAAGCAATGCTTTGGTCACTAATGTTCAATCTCACTCGATGCTCGCCAGCAGGTTTTCTACTATTTGAATTATTAAAAGATTTG
>CALDSS010000071.1 GCA_937924495.1 uncultured Saprospiraceae bacterium | reverse complement strand
TTCACCCCAGTACTGCCAAATCCCCCAGCTCCTCGCTCCGTATCAGAGAGCACTTCTACTTCTACCAAATTCGCCTGCTCATATTTAGCGATCACCATTTGTGCGATGCGTTCTCCAGGCTCGATGGTTTGCGTTTCTTTCGAAAGATTGATTAAAATTACCCCAATTTCGCCTCGGTAATCGCTATCAATTGTTCCTGGTGTATTGACCAATGAAAGTCCCTTTTTAATAGCCAATCCACTACGAGGGCGAATTTGAGCTTCATAACCTTGAGGCAATTCAATTGAAAGACCAGTGGGTACTAAAATTCTTTCTAGGCTACTTAGTTGTATAGCCTCAGAAATATTAGCCCTGATATCCATGCCCGCACTCCCTTGTGTTTTGTATTCAGGCAAAGCATTTGAAGACTTATTAATTATCTTTACAGTCATTTTCTCAATTTTTGGCAAAGATGATAAAATTTGCTGCTTTGTAGAAACGTTGAAACATGCACCGTCCTAAGAACGTCAAGAGTATTATACAAAAACTACCTATTATGTTTTTAAACCTTTTTTGGCCACTTGCTTTTATTTCGTCTCTATTTTCATGTGATGCTGCAGAACCTCCCAAAGAAGAACTATCTGTTTCAATAACATTAGAGGAAGGTTATCAGTTGCCCTACAAATTCATGGAGCCGGATGCATCTATGGAATTGGAAAATGAATTATTGGAAATATCAGGTCTCTCTTTGATTGGAAAAGAGAATTTAGCAGCAGTTCAAGATGAGGACGGAAAAGTATATATTCTTAATAAAGAAGGAAAAATTACCCGTGAGTTTGACTTCTTTGCGAAGGGGGATTATGAAGGGGTAGAAGTCGTTGGGGATAAAGTTTATGTTGTAAAAAGCAATGGAAATATTTACGGTATAGAAAATATAGGCAAGGACAATCAAGATTTAAAAATATTTGAAACCCATTTGAATAAACTGGCCAATATCGAAGGTCTTGGTTACGATCAAAAAAATCATCGCCTCCTTTTAGCAGCTAAAGGAAAAATGGCCAAAGACCCAACGTTCAGTCGTTCGGTTTATGGTTTTGATTTGAATACAGGCAAATTGGCTAAAGAACCAATTTTTACTATCGACTTGGCTCAAGTTCAGGGTTACTTAGATTCTGGTAAGCCTGTAAAATATTTAGAAAAAATTTCCGAAAAACTAAATCCGGCAGAGGGTGGCTTTACTTTTGCTCCATCGGGTATTGCTGTACACCCAATCACAGGTAATTATTATTTGATTTCTTCTGTTGGAAAAATGATGATGGTGATGAGCCCAACAGGTAAAATCATTCACATCGAAAAATTTAAAAAGAAAATTCACCCACAACCAGAAGGTATTTGTTTTGAAAATGATGGTACGATGTGGGTCTCCAATGAAGGGAAAGCGGGTAGCCCGAGATTGGTGCGCTACTCTTTCAAACGCTAGTTACATAAATTTAAAAAAGGAACTCAATAACCAATTGGCATCTGAATTTATCAAGGTGTCAAGGGTAGAGTCTGCTTTTTTGGAAAGTACCTGAAAGTCATTGACGACTTTTGAAAATTCTTTTTCTTCTGCTGAATCACCGTTCACTTCTGATAATTCATTAAGAATTTTTACAAGCGGTTCCAGTTCGCGCTTTTTTCGTTGAGTAGCGATGGCTTTTGCGATTTCCATCATATTTTTCTCGGCAACGAAGTATTCTTTCCGTTCTCCTTGTTTTAGTTCTTTATTGACCAAGCCCCAATCCATCAATGCACGGAGATTCATATTAGCATTACCACGTGAAATTTTAAGACCTTCCATCACATCTTCTGCACTCATGGATTCAGGACTTAAAAGCAAAATAGCATGAATCTGTGCCATTGTACGATTAATGCCCCACTGAGTACCGAGCGTACCCCAGGTTTGAATAAATTTATCTCTGCCTTCCTGATACTCCATTTTTTTAGTCTTAATTATTAAACCCTAACAGTAACAGATGGTTTTAGTTGTGAAGAGTGAGAGTGTGAGAATATGAGCGCATAAGCTCGATTTTCTCATTCTTTCGCATTCTCGCTCTTTCATACTTTATAAAAAGGCGGTTTGGTCACAACTCCTTCCAATGCTTTTTTACGCGCCATCACCTTAATAGGCGTTCCTGCTTTTGCATATTCTTTTTTGACATAACCCATTCCGATTGGCTTGTCCAAGGATGGTGAAATAGTACCAGAAGTAACAATTCCAATTTCTTCCCCAGCCTCATTTACAATCGGATAATCATGACGCGGCGCACGGCGATCGCTCAAAACAAAACCAACCAATTTTCTTTCAGTGCCTTCTTCACGTTGTTTTGCAAAAATATCTCTGCTGGTAAAATCTCCTTTCTTCGTTTTGGTAATCCAACCCAAACCTGCTTCAATTGGCGAAGTGGTATCATTGATGTCATTTCCATAAAGTGCAAACCCCATTTCTAATCGAAGCGTATCACGAGCGCCGAGTCCACATGGTGTGATGTTCCAATCTTTCCCTGCTTCCATCACAGCGTCCCAGAGTTTTTTCATGTCTTTGTTGTCGCAATACAATTCAAAACCACCTGAGCCCGTGTAACCCGTTGCCGAGATAATTACATTTTCAATGCCCGCAAAAACGCCTTTTTTGAAAGTGTAATATTTCATGCCCGCTAAATCGACATCTGTCAAGGATTGCATGGCTTCATGTGCTTTTGGCCCTTGCACTGCCAATAGACCAGAACGGTAAGAAATGTTATGCATCTCCGCTTCGAAGCTATTGTGCTTTTCGATCCAGTTCCAATCTTTTTCAATATTGGAAGCATTGACTACCACCATATAAGCTCGCTCTCCTTCTGCACATTTATCTTCTGGCAAACGATAGACAAGAAGGTCATCTACAATTCCACCATTTTCATTCGGAAGGCAAGAGTATTGAGCATCGCCAATTTCAAGTTTAGCAACATTGTTACTGGTTACTTTTTGCAAAAGATCAAATGCCTCTTTTCCTTTGATGACAAATTCGCCCATGTGCGATACGTCAAAAACGCCCACTCCATTTCGAACGGCCTCGTGCTCATCTCTAATTCCAGCATACGAAATAGGCATGTTGTAACCTGCAAACTCCGCCATTTTCGCGCCCAGCGCAATATGCGTATCAGTCAATGGTGTTGATTTCATATATTATTTTTTGTTATTATTTTTTAATTTTTTCTGTTCGATTCTATAGTTTATTGATTTCTAAAATCAGAAGGTCACGCAAAGTGACCGCCTGATAATCCGTCAACCGTCAACGAAGCGGCCGTCAGTCGTCAACCGTTTAGAAATCAATCTCTACTTTCTCTATTTGGTCTCCAATTTCTAAACTATGGACGACATTCATTCCTTTGGTAACTTTTCCAAAAATAGTATAACGGCCATCCAAATGCGGAGTTGGGGCATGAGTGATAAAAAACTGCGTTCCTTCGGTATCTTTTCCGGCGGAAGCCATCCCAATGTAGCCCTCATCATTATAGTGATGCATTGAAAATTCAGAACGAATGGAGTAGTCCAAAGAACCATATCCATCACCACGCGGGCAACCACCTTGTACCACAAAATTAGTTACAATGCGATGGAAATTTTTATTATTAAAAAAACGCTCGCGCGCAAGTTTAGTGAAATTGGCTACACTGCCCGGCGCATCGTTTACAAATAATTGTAATTGAATATCTCCCTTTGCGGTTTTGATAGTAGCAGTACTTTCTTCGTTGGCACCACTCAATATTTCCCACTTAATTTTATTATTAAACTTAGGATCTTTAGGCTTGAATTTAGGCTGCCAATTAAGGAAATGAATCGCCTGTTTCAATTCATTGTACGTCTCCGTTTGGCCAGGTAATTTGAGTTTTGCCAGTGCGGTATTTAAGAAAGCCGTACTGTCGATAATGTCTCTAAAATTCATCTTCTGATTTCTCAATAATTTGGCAGCTTCGGCAATCAAACCTACGTCACCTGCATTTATACCTTCCTGCAAGGTGGCGGCAATATCTCTTCTGATTCGTGGATTACCTTCTCCAAAATATTTTTTAAACCGGTCTGGTTCACAGATTTTTGCTAACGCAGCAATACCTGCCGACCGCACAACTGGAAAATCAGAAATCAACAATTTTTCACCGATATAACGGTAATTCCACCCATATTCTCCAAGTGCATTGAGGATAGCAGCTTTTTCATATCTATTTTCCGTTTTTTCAAAATTTCTACGCAAGCGATAATTAGCCATTCCAATGGTTTCTTCCATGTATGGCGGTATATGGCGTAGTGCTGCCTGATTCATGGTCACTTGCACTTGCCAAGGCAAGGTGTCTCTTGCAATCCGTCGATAGTTATTTGCTTCTCTGCTAATACCATGCTCCAAGAAGAAGTTGGCTGCAGTAGTTGCAACATGAATATTAGGATTTTTTAGAAACCCACTGATTGGTTGAGCAACTTTTCCATACTCAAACTTGCCAAGTGCATTTATCATAGCGCATTTGACTCGGTAGTCTTGTTCTGCTCCTACAAGTCCAAGTAAGGATTCTCTCGCTACCTCAGATTCGGTTTTGCCAAGCACTTTTGCTAAGACCATTCGAATTCTTGGATCTTCTTCTTTGGTAAAACTTCTTACCAAATCGTCCGCCTTGTCTGATAGATCAAGGTCTTTGAAACGTGCTAAATAATTTGCCGCTACATACCTTGGTTCTTCAGGGTAGGCACCATCCGTTACCAAATCAAGCATTCGTTCTGTACCTTTTTTTGAAAACTGCTTACGCAATCCAAAACGATAAATGCCATAAGCTTGCCCCGTAAGTAAGGCAGTATCAGTTGGTAAATAGGATTCAATACTCGAAAGCGCTTCTAAAGATTTCTTGGTACCACATTTTCCAACCGCCTCTAAAATGGCTGCGTTCGCCAACTCAAACTGACCAATCGTATCTTCCATGTCAAATGCCTGAAAGAGTAACAATTCGCCCTTGCTACTTCCAATTTGCCCTATAGCAAAAGCGGCAGCAGCTCGAACTTCATCAACTGGATCTTTCAATAAGGCGGCAATACTATCAAGTGCTGTACTGTCTTTTATGGAAGCAAAGGCCATCACGGCTGGGTAGCGATAAGTAGGATCGCGATGCCAGAAGTATTGGAAAAGGCTATCCGATTTTCGTTCATCTTGGAAAGAAAAAATCTTCTGGAGTTTTTTATCCTGAATATCCATATTGATTTCCGTGATGATCTCCTCGTTGATGGGTAAACATCCGGCCATCATCTGAATCGCAAAAAGTATAAAAAGCAGTTTCTTCATAGAAAATTAGTGGTTGTAACGGGGCTCTTAGTACAGGACAAAAATAGGTTTACTAAACTTCTCCTTAAATTAAAGGTTCGATTTTAAAAGATTGATATCGGAAGCTACTTTAAAATTAAGTTTAGTAAACCTCCGATTCTTCTTTTGTCCTGTACAGAGAACGGGGCTATCATTAAATAATAGTGTGCGCAAAAATAGTTTTCCTTATTCTAAAATTTCAATTATTACTGAAAAACGCTATTTGAGTACTACTTTTGGGAAATGTAAACAGGTAATTATAACTCTGTCATCTTGCTGTACAGCCAGGGATGCCTGTGCTACCTTAAAAAAAATACCAACTTATGCCAATTAATTATAATGCCCGAGCTGCGGCTATGGAAGATGTTTCGAGGTGGATGAAAATGCGTTATGAAGTTCAAGATGAATGGGGATTGCTCAGCAAATTGCTTGATTTTTATCTTTTTAGAACTGGTCGCCAAAAAACCATTTTCAACCTCATGCAATGGAAAGATGCATTCATGGAGGAGCAGGTTTATGTTTTTGATTATGCCTACACACGGGGCAGTGGCAAGTCCAAGAAACGCTATTTACAAACGGTATTTTTTATGGATTCCAAACATCTCGGTTTACCTGAATTTTTGATGAAACCAGAAACGTTTTTTCATAAAGTAGGGGAGTATCTTGGTATGCAAGACATCGATTTTGAGTCACATCCTAAGTTCTCAGATCAATATCTACTGCAAAGTGATGATGAAGAACGATTGCGTGGATTAGTCAATGATGAAATCCTTCATTTTTTTACAGTAGAAAAAAACTGGTCGTTGGAAGGCATCGGCTATTTTATGATTTTCTATAAAAAAGATAGATTGCTTTCTCCTGCAACGGTGAAACACTTTTATGATAGGGGTATGGCTTTGTATGGGCAATTTAAGAATCGATAAAAGTAGCACAGGCATCCCTCCCTGTGCAGGTGTTATTATGAAAATCGAAATAGACTTAGCAAAATGTTGGGTATGGAAAATTCAACTCCTTTTCAATAATGCTTGGGATTACACAGGCAGGGATGCCTGTGCTACTTAGTTCTTCCCCCGCACCTTATCCCAAAATTTCTTCACTTTCTTTTTGCGCTTCCGCTTCTTTTCGAGTCGATTATTGTGGCGCTCAATTTCTTTTGAGCGTTCTGAGCGAGTTGTCGTGGTGGTGGTGGTTCGTCTTTTGGTGGCGGTGCCTGCATCTACTTGTTCTGCAGTTTTTTTATTTCCTTTAAAAACGCCAAGTATTTCACTCCAAAGTTCGCGTGGCTCTTTGAGTTCTTCTACAAAAACAGGGCGGCGTTCGAGCCACCGTTCGCAATTGAGTACCGAGTAAAGACTATCCGAAAGTGGCGCAAAACTGGCGTCTTGCCAATTGCTAAAATCGGCACTGTTAGCTGCTGAACGGTAGAATTCTCCCCAAATCGGTAAGGCCATATTTGCTCCTTGACCGAGGGCAATACTATTAAAATGTATTTGTGGATATTCGCCACCGACCCAAGAACCGGCCACTAATTTTGGCGTAAAACCAATGAACCAACCGTCTGATTGATTTTGGGTAGTGCCTGTTTTTCCAGCAATATCGTTGGTTAAATTATAAGTGCGGCGGAGGCGTTGCCCGGTGCCTTCATTGACTACCGTTTGCAACATTCTGGTGATCATGGTTGCTTCGTCTTCGCTAATGACTTGTTCAGGTTCTTCCACTTGATTTCGAGTGACATCAACGATGACTTTACCATCTGCAGTCTCGATTCTCGAAAGATATTGAGGAGTCGTTCTTCTACCTTGATTGGCAAAAGTGGCATAGACTTGAATCATCTCATACAACGAAACATCCGCCACTCCAAGTGCAATAGAAGGGACTTCTGGGATATCCGTAGTAATGCCCATTTTTTGCGCTAATTCACGAACTGGATCTACTCCAGTTTTCATAATCATATCCACTGCGACGGTATTTACGGATCGGCTCAGGCCTCCTTCCATAGAGTAAACGCCCTCGTATTTACCATCTGAATTTTGCGGTTTCCAATCCTCATAATCGGTGTAGGTGGTCAGAAAGTTATCGACATAATTACATGGTTGCACACCTGATTGTAGTGCCGCCGTATAGACGATTGGTTTGAAAATGCTACCCGCTTGTCGTTTCGATTTTACATGATCGTATTTGAAAAAGGAATGATCGATGCCTCCGACCCAAGCACGTACTTTTCCACTTTGTGGTTCCATAGCGAAGAAACCTGCGTTGAGTAATTTTAGATAATAATTGATGCTATCCATCGGAGACATTTCGCGCTCTTCTGTTCCTTTTTCCCAGCTGAAGACTTTCATTGGTCGCTTTTCCGCGAAAGCGGTATTGATTTCTTTTTCAGAAAGCCCTTGTTTTTTGAGGCTCTTGTATCGGCGAGAATTGCGCATGGCTGTTGTCAAAATCGTTCGGTCGCCAAGTGGATTGCCTCCTTTCCAATGATTATCAAAATCGGCCTGCAATTTCTTCATGTGTGTGGAAACGGCACGTTCTGCATATCCTTGCAAACGAGCGTCTATCGTCGTATAAACCCGCAAGCCATCCGTGTATAAATTATAGGTCGAACCATCTGGTTTTGGATGTTCTTTTAAAACTGCTTTTAATTCGTGGCGCAGATGTTCACGGAAGTAAGTCGCCAGCCCTTCATCACTGCTTTCTTGATGAAAATCTAATTCCAATGGCAGTTTTTGTAAAGAGTCTTTTTCATTGATAGTTAGATATTCGTACTTGTGCATTTGGTGCAAAACCGTATTGCGTCGGTCCAGTGCATTTTCTGGATTTCTAACAGGATCGTAGTAGGTGTTTGCCTTGAGCATACCTACCAAAACTGCGGATTGTTCTGGTTTCAAATATTTAGGAGAAGTATTAAAAAATCGCTGAGCAGCTACTTTGATACCATAAATATTTCCACCAAAAGGAACAGTATTGAGATATAAATTTAGAAGTTCTTCTTTGGTGTATAATTTCTCCAATCGACGAGCGATAAACATCTCCTTGAACTTGCTCACTGGTACAGAAAAAACACCATGGTCTTCTCTTGGGTAAAGATTTTTTGCCAATTGTTGGCTCAATGTACTACCGCCACCACCTGAGCTATCTTGCATCAAAACAGTACGTAAAAATACGCGCATCCATGCGCGCAAATCAATTCCATCATGCTTGAAAAAACGGGCATCTTCCGTAGCAACTAAAGCGTTGAGGACGTTAGGCGCGATTTCCCCAAAATCTGCATTCAGACGATTTTGGATATAATATTTTCCTAATAAAATTCCATCTTCTGAGTAAACTTGCGAGGCAGTATTGTTTTGAATTGCTTTCAATTCTGCATAAACGGGCAGTTTGCCAAATGCGCCCCAATAGACCGAAAGTACAAATGCAAAAACTAAGAAAACGCCAGCCACGGCTGCAATCGAAGTATATTTTAATCCTTTGAAAAGTCGTGGCTTTTCTTCACGATGTTTATTAATCCAATCTTTAAATCGGGAAAGTGTCGGGTTTTCCATGTAAGTATGGTGTCGTTTTGATGAAAGTTGTGGCTGGAAGTCTTAAAACGACAAGGTAAGGGTAAATTATTGTTTCAATTTGGTTATAAAAAGTAGGTTCTATTCCAATCCGTAGTTGTTGACTGTTTGATTGCTAAATTGTTTGATTGTTAATGTAGCGTTTTGCTAACAATTTAACAATCAAACAATTATCACAGTCATTTATTATTCACCTCCTACTTCTTCTGTTTCACCTTCTGTTTCTAATTTTGGAATTACTTCTCCTTCCATATATAATTTGAAGGGTTCTTTTCTTGCGTTGGTGTAGATAGTTACTACTGGTTTTTGAGCGCCAGTTTTGGCCTTTGTGTTAAAGGCAATCCGAATGTAACTTGATTCTCCTGCACGAATTGGCACTTTTGGATAACTTGGAACGGTACAGCCACAAGTGGCAGTTGCATCCGTGATGAATAAGTCTTTTTTACCAGTATTCTCGAAGAAGAATTTGTGATTTACCTGTCCACCTTCTTCTACTATTCCAAATTTGTGAGAAGTCTCAGCCCACTTGATAGTTGGATCACTGATGCGTTTCTTTTTAGCTTTTCTTTTCTTCTTTTTAACTTCTTCTTTTGGCGTTTCTTCCTTTTTAGGAGCAGCTTTTTCTGCTACTTTTTCTTTGACCTCTTCCAGTTTTTCTTCTATGGCTGGGCTAACTTCCTCTACTTTTTCAGCGGCTGCTTCTGCCTTGACTTCTGTTTGAATAGTTTTGGCAGCATCTTCCGCAGGAGCAGATGAAACATTTGGCTGGCCACAACCAAATAAGATGAAGGCTAATATTGTCAACATGATTCCGAAAGATTTTTGCATTTATTTGAATTTTAAAGAGCGATGCTCACGGTTTTAGACTTTAGATTTGTCGAAAAGTCATTCCGAACTTTACTTTTCGTAAAATTCTTGATTTTAAGATGAGGAAATTTCTCAATGGTTTTATGGCTGCATGGTATTTTGTTTAAAGACCATGTAACTATATAACAATTTAATCTCGATTTGTTTCTTGGAATCCCAGTCTTTCGATTTTTCAGAATCTGAATTTTATAATCCACGGCGTGGGAATTCGCCAGGCAAGAAATTACCAAAAGTTTTAATAATGTAATGTATTCCTTCACTTCCTCCAGCAATCACACAGCCAGTGAGCACCATATCAATGATGTTGATAAATTTTGACTGAACGGCAGTCATGGTTTCTGGTTCTGAAATTAAGTTCGTTAAAATTCTGACCCCAAATAGCGCAATCAACAATCCTAAAGCAAACGCAAAAAAGCTCACTTTCTTACGTCGTTCATCCTGCATGACGTTTAATTGAGATACTTTCTGTACTTTTTGTTCTGCTTCTTCAGGTGAAAGTACATCTCGTCGAGTATTCATAATCGTTACTTCTCTTTTCAAGTTTTCTTTTTCCTTTTTTTGCGTATCGACCATGAAAATTTCAGAAGCACGTTCTACCAACAACGATATGAAGGCAATGCTACCTAAAAGTCCAAAGACCTTTGAAAAATCAAATGAAGAGATATCAATGGTTTGAAAATCGGCAATGTTATTATTGAGAATAAAAGCTGCAATAGCGACCAAACCTAAAACAGCAAATATAAAGCGGTAACTTGTATTCATGTTGAGTTGGTTTTGTTTCTAAAAAGTGGAGTAAAAGTAATAAAGCCTTTGATTAATGGCATCGACAGTTTGATGTTTTAAATTTTGTTAGCAGAAAATCTATTTTTACCCCGCATGATTTTGACCAAACAACAATTGCTGGCCACTTCTCAAGATGAGACCAATACGGAACGTGCTCGACAATGCGCTAATCCTTGGCGTTGGGATAATCTGGAAGGAAACGAACGGGCTATTTGGGGGGAGTACAAAACGCCCAGCAAACCGTTTTTAGCAGCAGTGGATCTGAATGGGCCAGGATTTAAGTGCAGTTGCCCAAGTCGAAAATTTCCATGCAAACATGCACTAGGCTTGGGACTCTTACTTTTTGAAAATAATGGCGCTTTCAAAGTAGGAGACAACATACCAGAGTCGATAGAGAGTTGGTTGGAAAAACGCGATAAACGAGCAACCCAAACAGATACCAATCCTGAAACAACTGTTATAGCAAACGGAACCGAAGAACCTGTTCCGCCACAAAAAGTTTGGAATGCCTTCACCATTACGACGGAAAAGCGCATCGAAGAAATGAAGGCTGGAATTGAGGAATTGCAGATATGGCTCGAAGACCTGATGCGAGAGGGCATTGCCTCACTCGAAGCGCAAGGAAGAGATCGATTGTTCAATATTTCTACTCGAATGGTAGATGCAAAACTGGGAAGTATCGGGAAGCGTTTGCGCGCATTGATTCCGATATTGGGGCAAGACAACTGGCATGAGCAAGTGATGGCCTCAATTGGTGAAATCTATCTTCTGATCAGTGGTCTGAAAAAACTGGAATCATTACCTCCGCTTTACCAAACAGAAATATTAATGCTTGCTGGTGTTAATTTGAAAAAAGATGATTTGCTTACCGAAACAGGCGTTTGGGATATCTGGGAAGTGATGGGGGTTCAAATTGAGAAAGAAGAACAATTAACCGTTCGGCGTACTTGGCTGATGGGAGAGAATACAGGCGAAACTGCACTATTGTTGGACTTTGTTTTTGGAGGCGCCGGCTTTGAAAATCATTGGAAAATCGGTGAATTTTTTGAAGGAGAATTGGTGTTTTATCCTTCCGTTTTCCCGCAAAGGGCTATTTTAAAATCAAAAGAAGGTGTGCCCCTTGAACGCCCCGTTATCAATGGTTTTTTGACTATTGAAAAATTTGAAAAAGCCGTCTCAGCTATCATTGCCAAAAATCCTTGGGCGAGCAATCTACCTGCTTTCTTAGAAAAAGTAATTCCTGTTTATAAAGATGAAAACTGGTTTTTGGCAGATAAAACGGGCGCTGCCATTCCAATGAAAAATAAAGAGTTGATGGGTTGGAAAATGTTGGCTATCAGCGGAGGAGAACCTATTAAAGTTTTTGGAGAGTGGCGTGATGGAACGTTATCTCCGATGAGTTGGGAAAATTAATTTCAAATCAGTTTAAATGTGGTTTAAAAACATCTTTAAAATCTTGAAAATGGATGTATGTTTTTCATCCCATTTTCTTTTTTCTGATTGCCTTTTCGTGCTTTTTCAAGTAGTTGTAAATTGTTTGTAAAGAGGTTGAAAATTGATTTGAAAGTTCTTTGGGAAGGGTGTATTCCATGAGGTTTTAAAATTTAAAAGAGGTTTGATTTCTTTTAAATTTTTTGACTTGAAAACCAAGACCAATATCTATCAAATATATCGCCCCAATTTTGACTGGCGCGGTGAAGCAAAAAAACTATTAAAACTAAATCTTTTATATAGTAGGGCAATCTACCTTGCCTCCTCGTTTTTTCCAAACTATATCAAATAATCTATATCCAATTGTAAATTGAAGTGATTTGGATGGTTTAGTATCTCTTATGAAATACTCTTTTTGAAGACCAAATGAATAAGCTAGGCCAAGATTAAATTTATTAATATTATAGGAGGTCTCAATTATTCCAACAATTTCGTTTTTAAACTTCATCTTATTTGGAACGTATTGAAACAGGTTGTATCCAATACCGCTTCCTACTTTTAAGTTTCTATAAATATTTTTTCTTATTAAAGCAGAATTGTAGATGTGATTGAATTCAAATGATGGGTTAGAAAAAATCCCTGTAGTTAAAGTGTTGCTAACATACTTTCTTCCAAGAGAAGTCCTAAAAATGCAGTCAAAATCATAAATTAATGTTTGTTCTAATTCTAATCCAAATAGGAAAGATACTTCTTTAAACCCCTCATTAAAGTAAATCGGTGTAGTTGGGTTGGGTTCTACATATTCGAATTCTTCTAAGTCAGATGCTTCTCCACCTATAATAAAATTGATTTTTGTATTTTGAGATAATAAAAATGAAATAGGAAATAAAGCAAATAAAAAGAAAACTAAAGATTTTTTCATAACAGTAGATTTAGAGTGGTTTTCAAGAAAAAAAGACGATTCTGGATAATTATTTATCCAGAATCGTGCTAATTTTAATTAATTGTTATGGATGAGTTTTTTCTTAGTTTTAATTAGTTTTCCTGCTTTGTCGTAATAAGCTAAAACTAAGATTACTCCATCTGTTCTTTGAAAACTATTTTCATTGAAGTCATCAAGTAAACTCTCATAGAGTAATGTGCCGTTAAAGTTAAAAACTCTTATTAAATGAGCCTTTTCTTTATAGACATTTGAAGAGTCAAATTCTTTAATGGCATTATTAGTAATTGGGGTCGACGGCTTCCCACCAATACCATAGTATTCTTCACATGTAGGGTCATCACCATCACAATCCCTTACGGTAACTCTCATACATCGTTGAGAATTAAGACCAATATGAGGTGAATAAACGCAAATATTAAAGTTTTGAGGGTAGTATGGATATTGCGGTATATTAGTTACACCCAACGTTGTACCGTTAACATGGTTTCCTGTTGGATTGCCAGACACTGACCAACCGATAGGAAAAGTCCATCTATAGTTAGCACCAACAACAGGACTTGCAACAAATAGGTTAAGACTATTGTTTTCTTCACAGACTATTTTGCTACCACCAATATCTATAGTTTCGCATCCTCCACCAGATGCACCAAGGCAAACGGCATCTAATGCGTTTCTAATTGCTAATGCTTCATCGGAACAAAAGTCGAATTGGGATTTAGAAAGTGCAATTACAGTTTCTCTAAACCCTTCCAACGAGATGCCTCCTGCTGGCATAGCTTTTATTACATCTAAAGAAAATTTCATAGCAGGTTCCATTCCAATATCATTGCTCAAGTTAAAGAACCAATGACCGATTATTCGTCCACTTTGATGATAATTACCATTATTTATTTCGGTTATGTCGCTATAACATATTGGTTCACTTAAATCTCGTTTTATATCATCATCAATGTCTAAAACATCAAAAGTTATAAAATCAGTTGATCCGTGGCACATAAATTCTATGAATTCACCGATAATATCAGAGAAACCCTCGTGTACAGCTCTACTCATAAATTCATTTGCTTCATTTGCATTTGAAAAGAAGAATTGGTTAATAAAGGTATGTCCTATTTCATGAGCGATTATATCTGTTAATTGTTGGCCATTTGTTATTCTTACTGCACCATTTTCTGGGACACTGCCAGGAAAAGATGCAGAGCCACAAAGAGCACTTCCTTCCATATTAACAGCAATATGTAATGGGTTGAAATTCGTTTCTGGGTCTAAAGCTTCTAAGTTTTCGACTGTACAAGAAGCAGCTCGCAAAACAGTTTGTTCTAAAGGTGTTGTATCATCAATTGGACAAGTTGGAGGTACAGTTAAAATAGAGTCCAAGTTAGAGACATTTCCGCAGTCAGTTCCTCCCATATTGTGTATAAAAATCGGGCCTGTTGGTGGTAGTAAAAACCTTTGAAAGAATTTTTTCTTTGAATTCTTTTCTACCTTATGAGAAACACTAAATACATCATCACTTCCTTCACTTGTCTTCAAAATATTTGAAGTATGGGCATCAATCCAAGTAGTTTTTAAGTCAACGTAAACATAATCAAAGCGATACGCCAACTTATATTCACAATTTTTTTCAACATTAGGAAAAATCACTAATTTTTCATTCAGGATTTCAATATCATCTCCATCTGCTGAAAGGTAACCTTCTAATGTATTTATAGCATTATTTATTGGGAATGAGGGAGTCACTCCAATATTTATATCATTAGAAATTGATGGTGATAGCATTACATCGTGTAATCCACAAGGGTTTTCTCCACAGTACCTCCTCCGCTAAAACGATAGGTATAACCTGAGTTCTCAACCTCTACACCTTTATGAAATTGTTGATAGCGATTGAATATTACTGATTCATCAAAAGAACTTTGCCTACTATCAATCAAAGTAAAAGTGTCATCATCAGATAGTCCTAATTGTGGCCTCAAACCTTCAAATCTTCCAATAGCCTCATATGTTGCAACATCGAAATTCATAATTCCACTTGGGAGTATTGAATAAGTTGCGGCTTCCAAATATGAATAAGAATCAGAGTGTCTGAAAGAGTTATAATTTATGCACTGGCTTCTTGTGTAACTATCTTGTCCACTAGTCACAGTCTGGTCAGAAGAATTAATAAGTTGTTTGCCCAAAAATGTAGGTTGAAAGGAATGCAAATGGGATAATAAAGAAAAGGTTTTTGCTCTTCATTGTTTTTGTTGTTGTGTTATTAGAATTCCCTATTGACGCAATGGGGTATACGCTCAATCATGCTTTAAGTGGCGAGTGAGAAAACCACTCGGCAGTCACTCCTTAGAAAGTTCAATGGAAGAGTTGTAAAATTTTCTAACGTAGAAAGGACGTTTCCATTTTCTTGTAAGTTTATCACTGCCTTTTTGCAAAACAAAACTAATACAAAAGAAATAATTCGAAAAATAGTTTAACATTTTTATTGTTAAAACACTGATTCTTTAGTGGATGTCGATATAGATTTTAATTCATCAACCTCCTCATAACCGAAAATTCCTCTCTCATCAAACTCGCTCTATTTTGAGCATAATTTAGATTCTCCCGATTCATTTGTAGCTGATGTTCGAGGTGCGAAACATTTTTACCGTTTTGAATTTCCAGATTTATCTTTTCACTCAAATGTCTTTTTTCGGCAATCAGGCGGTTTACCTTTTCCTGTTCTACCATGCTTCTTTGTTGGTGTTCTTGGCGAAGCATATTAATTCCAATTCTCTCATAGGCCATATCCTTTAAAGCAAGATATTGGTCATTAGAAACTTCATCCATCATCAATTTTGCTTTGCCTACTTGGTTAGCAAAGTCAGACTTGTGTAGAGCTATTTGTTGAAGTCCAGTAGTAAGTTCATTAGACGCTCTCATTATTTCGGTCTTATGCTTTTCGGATACAAGATTCGCACGGTTGAGCATTTCTTTACCATTCAAAGAAAAGCGTTGTGCCTCTAATTTGGTTTGCTGAACCTCATATCCAAATTGCTTGATTTGAGTTTCGTAGTCTTTCATTGCTCAACAGATTTCAAGCGTTATCAAAATTCCTTTACAAAGTCTAATTCTCCACTTACGATTGAATGTAGTACGGCTGGTTTAAAATTGGGAGTTCAATATAGATTGCGGTAAAAGTCAGTTCAAAAAAAAGCAGCTACAAAATCGTAACTGCTTTTTTAGAGGGTGGAGCATACCGGAGTCGAACCGGTGACCTCTTGACTGCCAGTCAAACGCTCTAGCCAGCTGAGCTAATGCCCCTATTTAATCAAAATCAAAATTAGAAATCTTGGTATTGATTATTGAAGTTGTTTAAGAATTCATGATTTCGCGAAAGTGAGAAAATTTTATTCTGAATAAGGCAAAAACCACAGTTGATGCCTTAGCATCAACGAGGATTTTTAACGTAATTCAGGATTAAATTTGCCGCTTGTAGCCAAT
>CALDSS010000070.1 GCA_937924495.1 uncultured Saprospiraceae bacterium | reverse complement strand
AAGCATATCTTTCATTTATTGACGAGATTCTCTACAAACAATTTCCTAAAAAATTATTCCTAAAAAAACTCTACTTTCTAAATACACTCAGAACCTATTTGCTTCTTCTCCAATAAGTCAATGAACTTGTGTCTTTCCCCTTATTAAACTTAGGTTATAATAGCCTACATTTCTTAAGGGAGCGCAAAGATAGAAATGTAAATCACTTCTACAAAGGATTTTTTAAATTAATTAAAGAAAAGTTTCATACTTGGATTTGGGTATTTGAATAAAAATTTCCGGAAGGAAATATCCAGTCAATTTTGTTCTGAATTATAATCCATTCAATAATAAAAATGGCTTATTTCGTCTTTTTCAAAAAGAAAATTTTTTTCATTTTTTTTTCAAAAAAAAGAAACAATCCTAATTTATAGCTTTACAGCGTAATCAAACCTTATTATTATGTATTCAATACTTGTTCATGCCCACTCTGGAATTAGATGGGTTGTTTTAGGACTTTTAGTTTATGCCATTTATAATTCGTTTTCAAAATGGAAAGGAAATAACGTTTTTGAGGCAGGTGATCGAAAGATCAATCTTTTTGCGATGGCGGCTACGCATCTTCAAATTATTTTAGGCTTTGTTTTATATACAAAAAGCCCTAAGGTGATGCATGGTGGAGATATGAGTAATGCCTTAGTCAGGTTTTTCACCATTGAGCACATGACGATGATGTTGCTGGCTGCTGTACTTATTACTGTAGGTTATGCATGGTCGAAAAGAACCGCTGACCATAAAAAAGCAAAAATTGCATTTTGGTTTTACTTGGTAAGTCTAATAGTAATGATTGCGGGTATTCCTTGGCCATTCAGAGAAGAGTTAGGTGGTGCTTGGTTTTAACACAAAAGAAGTTCTTTCTAAAGAGAATTTATTAAAAGCAATTCCAATTTGGGATTGCTTTTATATTTCAAGCCAAAAGCTTTGAACACATACAGAACTAAGTTCCACATACTTTATACCTTCGCAGCATGACTTTTCGAGAATTGAATTTGAATAGCTCTATCCTTAATGCACTCGATGAATTAGGATATGAAACTCCCACAACCATTCAGGAGCGAGCATTCGCCCCTATTATGTCTGGGCGAGATGTGATGGGTGTGGCACAAACTGGTACAGGTAAAACTTTAGGATATGTCCTTCCTTTATTAAGGTTATGGAAATTTCAAAAAGATCGCTTTCCGCGAATTTTGGTGATTGTACCTACTCGTGAATTGGTAATGCAGGTCGTTGATGTAGTAAAGTCTTTAACTACTTACATGAATTTTGAGGTTGCCGGTGCTTATGGTGGAACAAATATGAAAACTCAAATTCGAGTTTTGGATAATGGGTTGGATATGTTGGTGGGGACACCTGGTCGAGTAAATGATTTGGCATTGTATGGTTCTTTGAAATTGAAACATATCAAGAAACTTGTGATTGATGAAGTGGACGAAATGCTGAACTTAGGTTTTCGTGCTCAGTTGAATAGTATTTTTGATTTGCTTCCTAAAAAGAGACAGAACTTATTGTTTTCAGCAACGATGACTACAGATGTGGAAAAAGTGATTCATGAGTTTTTTAATAATCCAATAAAAATAGAAGCGGCTCCTTCGGGGACTCCTTTGGAGAATATTGATCAGGCCGGATATCAGGTGCCTAATTATTACACGAAAGTGAATTTACTCGAACATCTATTGCAGACGGATGAGACCATGAGTAAAGTGCTAATTTTTACGGCAACTAAAAAATTGGCAGACTATCTATTCAATCAGATTACGGAAAAGTTTCCAGAACAAATTGGGGTGATTCATTCTAATAAGTCTCAGAACTTTCGATTTAATGTGGTGAATAGTTTTCATGATGGGACTTATCGGATTGTGATCGCGACGGATATTGTGGCAAGGGGAATTGATGTTTCTGAAGTATCTCATGTTATCAATTTTGATTTGCCAGAAGTTCCTGAAAATTATATGCATCGAATTGGACGTACGGGACGTGCCGACAAAAAGGGAATTTCTATAAGTTTTATAACTGAAAAGGATATTGATTTTAAAACTGGAATTGAGGAATTAATGGATAGGAAGATTCCGATGATTGAAATGCCTGATATAGTTGAAATAGAAGACAAAATTGCCGAACATGAACGCCCTCAAATTCACATGCCCAACTTGGTAAAACCTAAAATCTCAGCAGGAGGTGCTTATCACAAAAAGAAAGATCCACTTACTAAAAGTAAATTGACCAAAGCACAGAAAAATCGGAAACGACGAGCTGAGGAACGGAAAAAGCGGAAGTAAATCAGTTGACTGTTGGCAAAATAAAAAAATTTGTATTGAAAGTTCTTTCCCAGCATATCGTTCCTGCGTCATTTCAACCCAAACGGTTTAGTGAATATGCCAAGGGGATTTTTCCAAAATTTAAGACCAATCAGGGAACTAAAAAAGCTATCAAGAGGGGTGAAATTATTTTGAATAATCAAAAAGCTGAGACGGGTCGTTGGATAAAATCAGATGACATCATCCAATGGGTGGAGATTGAGCGCCCAATTATTAGTTTTGAATTGGATTTGGAAGTTGTTTTTGAAGATGACCATTTGGCGGTGGTGAATAAACCGGCTGGTTTGGTTACGAGTGGAAATCAGTTTAAAACATTGACGAATTGCTTGCCGCAAAATCTTAATCCCTCTACCCTACCAGATGCTTTGCAAAGACCGCAACCTGCTCACCGACTAGATAGCCAGACCAGTGGATTGGTTTTAGTTGGTAAAACGTCAAATGCTTTGATTGAATTGGGGAAAACTTTTGAAAGAAGAGAAATTTCAAAAACTTATCATGCAATAGTTCAAGGGAAGACGGATGCCGAGATGACTATTAATCAGGTTATTGAAAATCAAAATGCTATTACTCATTTACAACTTTTGAAAAGGATTTCTTCTTTAAAAAATGAGTTTGTTTCACTTTTAAAAGTAAAACCTGAAACGGGACGTACCCATCAGATTCGAATTCATCTTTCAAAAACAGGAAATCCGATTGTTGGTGATAAATTGTATGGAAAGGAAGGGAATGTTTTCAAACATAAAGGCTTGTTTTTGGCTGCGACAGGTTTAAAATTTAATCATCCATTTTCAAAAAAAGAAATGGAAATCAAAATTGATTTGCCAGCAAAATTTGAAGCCTTTTTAAAAAGAGAAGAAAGAAGATGGCTAAAGTATAATTCTTGATTCATTATACTTTTTCCGCCACTCCAAATATCCAAAAATGGCAATGACTGCATAAGCAACCATCAAACAAGTAAAAAGCAAACTGCCCCTCGTCCAATACAAATAAACATAAATGGAATCGACGACTACCCAGTAAACCCAATTTCCTAAAATTTTTCTAACCACCATAAATGTGGCAATGATGGAAAAGACGGTTGTGATGGCATCAATATAGGTGGAAGCTGCTGGTGTAAATTCTGCAAATAGATACCCCACCAAAGCCGAAACCACTAAACCTCCCACCACAATAGCGAGGTGTTTATTTGCAGATAAAGTGCTGATTTTCAATTCTTTATTTCCTTTATCTCCTTTTTGCCACTGATAAATTCCGAAGAAACTAACGATGACATAAAAGATTTGCAAAAGGGCATCGATGTACAAATCATACAAATAGAAAGTCGCCCATGCCCAAAGTGAACAACTCAAAACACCCCAAAACCAACACCAGACATTTTCGCGTGCAGCAAGAACGACATAGATAATTCCAAAGATGACTGCCCCACTCTCTGACCAATGGAGTTGCTGAATCGCTTCTAATAATTTTTCCAAAAAGGCTATTCTTCTATTATTTCGTAATCAATATCTAATTTTCGAATAGCTCGATAGGCAGACGAAATATTGGAGGAAACAGAAATTTCGACTGGATCACCTTCTAGTAAAATATCGGTTAATTCGCGAGCAAGACCACTATCTACGCCATCAGCGATATCTTCTATCATTCTGGCGATCGCCCTGCGGTCAGGTTTTTTAGCATCACATGAAACTAATTGAATATTCATAGTATATTTTAAACTTGAAAAAAAACTACAAACGCCAAGATAGTAGTCTTATTCTAAAAACTATCTCGGCGCTTGTCTCTATTTTCGAATGGTAAATAATTACCGAACTTTCAGGATAGGCTTCACTTGTTGGAACAATCCATTTTGCAAACGCAAATAATAAGTGCCTGCTGGTAAATTTTCTGAATTCCAATAAATTTCATGAGAACCTTTTACATAATCTCCCCTTACAGGAGTTGCAACCAATTGACCAGATGCGTTTAAAATTTGAATTATAGTTTTTCCGCCAGCAGTTTCAAATTTAATATTTGTGAAAGAAGTAAAAGGATTAGGACTTGCCGAAACCAGCGTATTGCCTGCCCTTTGATGTAATTCATGCGTATCAGTTGTAATGCAATCTGGATTATTAAGAATTGGCAAAAATTGAAAGTCTTGAAGCATCACTGATTCCATATCAGATTCGGGTACACAAAACCAATCTTTCAATACAGAGGCATATACTGAACGAAAGTCATACTGCATTGGCAGATTAGTATCCTCATCTGCATTAAGCGGAATAAATGGGTTATCGCCCATAATCCCAGGTTTGATTTGAGTTCCGAAAAAGAACATGGGGGCTGCTGCGCCATGATCCGTTCCGTCGCTTGAATTGGAAATAATTCGTCTGCCAAATTCTGAAAAAGTCATCCCCGTCACTCGATCCGCAAATCCCTGATTTTCAATATCATTCATAAATGAAGTAATCGCTTGCGATACTCTTTCTAACAATGCAGTATGTTGACCTTGTGTGTGATCACTTGGATCTACTTGGGCGTCATGTGTATCAAATCCACCAATACTCACCATATAGACTCTTGTTTGCAATCCTCCCGAAATTAACCTCGCCACAATTTTCAACTGCTCAGCCAATTCAAAACTTCCATAAGTTGCTGAATTTTCTCCCTTATTATATGCTTCCAACATTATTTGACCGTATGCATTGCTTTGATAAGCGATACTTCGGACGTATTCCAAATTTTTTCCAGCAGGTGTATTTGGTGCAGGACTTTGAATACCTCTTACTAGATTATAAAACTCTTGCGGATTGGTGATGGACATACCCATTCCTGCAAAAGGCCCTTGGAATGTTAAGGACAACGTGCCGCCTAATTCTACAGAAAGCGGATCAGGAACATCGGTATTCGGATAACCATTTGGAAAATTCGGATATTCATAATTCAAATAACGCCCCATCCATCCTGAGGAAAGGACTTCATCAGAATCTGCTCCAGTCATCCAAATATCTGTAGAACGAAAGTGTGAATAATTAGGATTGGGATACCCAACTGATTGTAGAACAGATAATTTTCCTTCATTAAAAAGGTCCCTCATTCCTGTCATGGCGGGGTGGAATCCTACATTGTCATAACCTTCAAGTTTTAAAATTTTATTTTCTGGAATGATAACTTTGTCACGAACTTGAGACAAATTGGCATATTGGTCTAATGGAATCACCGTATTCAAACCATCATTCCCTCCATCCAATCTGACCATCACCAAAACATGATCTGTTTCTACTAAAAAGTTTTGTACGATTTGTTGCCAAGATGATTTTCGATTCAATCCTAAACCTAATCCTCCAATTAAGGAAGGCATCCCCACAGTTCCGGCAGATATATTTTTAAGAAAATTTCTTCTTTGCATTTTATAATATTAAAAATCTCTATTGAGATTGATTTTCTAAATTGATTCTATGTACAGAAAAAAAGTGAAAATGGAGGTTTGCTAAATTTGATTTTTAAGTAACTTCCGTTGTCATTCTATTAAAATTGAGCCTTAATTTAATGCGAAGTTTAGTAAACCTATATTTTGCACTGCACTAAGAAATTGATTAGTAAAATAGATACTAGGAAAGTTGAAATTCTTCTAAATGAAGCAGATAGTAAAAGAATTTTACCAGTCGAGTTTTAACTGTTTCTCTTTTCATCGGATCGCCGGGATCGCTTTCATATTCTACCCAAGCGGTTGTCCAATAAGAATCTGTCAATTGCCCAGAAAGAAGAATAGATTTTAAGACTAACTTCACACCAGTAGAAACTTCAATTCCGTACAACCATTCAATAGTGTTGTCAATTAACTTATTCGGATCTTCAGGAGCTGGCAGTTGACTCACTGTCTCAATTACATCTAATGGAAATGGGAAATTTTCAGAAGGTACTCCTTCTATGAGCATTATATCCGTAACTTGAAGTCTTTTTGGGAGCGTGTCAGTGGTCACCCAATGCTTATCAAAATTTGGAATCTGATAATAGGCTGGCCAACCCGCAACATTTGGAGGATCTCCGATTGATTGTTGAAGTCCTATGAGAAAGCGATTTATCCACCGGCAGGTATCAAAACGCTCAAAAAGTTCGTTGTCTGGAGGAAGTGGCACATTAAATTCTCTGTATAAACTTACTTGATAATCGACTCCACTTTTCAGCATTGCACCTCTATTGGCAGTATCAAAAAAATGCTGGCTTTTAAAAAGCTTTTCTAAAACGGGTTGAATGTTGTAATTGTTATTTCTATAAATTTCAGCCAAGGGCACTATCACCTCTGCTTCTGCCTGCGGGTCAATTGAGTGGTAAACAAAAAATCGATAAAGTTTTCGGCAAACAAATAGCGCTACTTCATTATTGTCAAAAATCACGTCAAATAGTTCGTCCAATTCCTCCTCCCCCGCATCGCCAGATCTTCCCTCAATTATTGCATTATTATAAAACTCAGAAAGTTGTTTGTCACTGATATCATGATCCTCCTTATGAAATCTTACCTCTTCATCATCCCAATTCATTCTCCAACCTGTGAGGATACGTGCCATTGCTTGTACATCTTCCTCCGTAAATTTGGCATTTGGTCCCTTTCCAATACAGAACAATTCTTGCAGCTCGCGCGAATAGTTTTCATCTGGTTCTTCTTTGCTATTGAACTGTCCGTTTAGGTAAAAAAGCATTGCCTTGTTGAGCGTAATTTCTCTGACCAATTCTCTAAAGTTGCCCATTGAATGCCTCCTTAATACTTCCAAATATTCAAAGTTCCAATTTGAATGAAAAACGTCTGACATTTGAATTGGAATGTGATTATGCCAAAATAGAAGCATTTTCTCTTTTATCGATTTTTCTTGGTTGATCATCCGCCGTAGCCACCAACCTTTTACGGACCATATTCTCAATCCTTCTCTTTCAATAAGAAAATCGGCACCGATAAAAGATTCACCAAATGGCACATCTGGATCTTCTAAATTTCCAACTCCATAGTCATTTATGGGCTCATCGACTGATAAATCTGGGTTAGAAAGCAATTCGCTAACCGCCTGATCCATGGTCTTGGTTTGAAAATATTTAACATCCTCATACTTTGCCCCAAACGTTGTTCGACGGAGAAGATGAGATATCTCCCTAACGCCCCAAGAACCTGTATAAGGCTCAAGCCCTGATAACAAAGGTGGTCGCATGGAAATCGAAAAATCTTTACTAATCGAATCTTCCTTTTCTAAAACCAACAAATCTGCAGTAAGAGATTGTTGGTTTTGCTTTTCCCTTCTTTCTTTCAGCAAATCTAGAAAATGACGCCGGTTCATAAAATAGAGTTTTGATATGAATAGAATTATAAATTAGCTTCCAAGAATTAATCCAATCCATCTTTGGATTAATACACATTTGAATTTTCAATAACTATTTCAAATTGCAATTTATTTGTCTATGCAGAGAGCAAGGCCAATTTGCTATATGGATTCTTAATTTTTAAAACCCTTTAGAAATAAAGCCATTGGCTTGCTGCTTCTAATTTATGAATATTTTTTCGGACATCGTAGAAAACTCCTTTTGAGAAAAGAAATGGTCAAATAGTAGTCAAACTCCACACTTATTTAAGATTGATTCGGAGCACTACTATAGCCAAAGGCTAAAAAAGAAAAGCCCGAATCTCAGTTGAGATTCGGGCTTTTTTATCAAAAAAATTTATTTTAGTACGACCAAAGGTCATGCTCAAAATTGAAGATTTGTTGCTTAATTTTATCAGCTTCCAAGAGAAGATCTATACCTGTAAGATAAGTTTTTAGACGACGGTCATATACATTTGACTCTTTGAAGATGTAACTTGCGAAAGCTCTCATCTCTAATAAGTCCTCCCAAGTCATTGGAGATGCATCGTTGCCATAATTATAAACTCTTTCTCTTGCAAGAATTTCTCTAGCTTCTGGATAGTAGATCCAAAACATTGGCTGCTCATATTGGAAATTACCAGCATCATCGGTGATGTCTCTCAATGGAGCTATACCAAGAATTCTAACCTGCATGGTTGAGGATTCTTCATCAAAAAACCAGATTTCTTTCAATCTGAATCGTTTGATGTCTTCTGGGTTAATCTCATTTCGAACAATCTGAATTTGCTCCTCGTAAGTTTCAGGATCAAAAGTAATAACTGTATCCTGAGTTGCACCCATCGTACCAACTTCGTCTGGCGTTAAAGGAGTCGTGAATTTATCATCCTCTGTGCTATATGAAGTTACATCACCTGACATAGCAGCATCCATCAAAATCGTAAAGAAAGGTCTTTCTGGATATGCAAAAGGAAGATTCATTTTTTCTCTAACGTCAACAACTCTCCAAATTCTTTTCTCCCAAAAAATGTCTGCCTCACGAATTGGATCATAAGACAATACTCTTTTCTCAGAAGTAATTCTTTTATCGACGATATCATCGACTGGACCATCAAAGTCATCATCAATAAATTCTACTGGATCGCTTGATTCAGTCATAATGTTTTCTGGCACCTGTGCAAAGGCAGGCATTGCCATCCAACAAAACAGACCAACAAACATTAATTTAAGCGCAATCTTCATTTGAATAAATTTTTAAAGTATGTTTTACCTAATATTGAAAACCATGGAGTTAATCTTACGTCCGGCACTATCACCTGGACACCTAGCTTTAACGTCACGGAAGAAGTAAGTATCGCCTGGTTTAGCAGCATTAACAATTCTCTTAGACTTAGCATTGTAAGTTCCACTTGGGTTGATGGATTCAATTGGGTCTTCACGCTTTGGCACACGTACCACAGTGAAACCTTGAATTCTACATTTTGCATCAAAATCAAAATTATCCAACCAAGCAATCAATCCTTGTTGTGCTTTAAACTCACCATTCCCCATAGCTCCATCTTGTTTTTTACCAAGACGAGCAATCGGATCAGGAATTCTTTTTACACGAAACTCCTTACTATCTTTTAGCGGACCGGCGCTCACGTTTATTTTACATGGCTCAGGTCTTGTAACGGTGATATTCCATGAGTTAGAACCCGATTTTTTTAATTGACCACCGCCACCGCTGAGGCTAACTTTCAAATCATTAGAGTTAACACCCGCAGCGGAAACTGAAATTGGGTTATCTACTCCAATATAAAATACATTCATTTTATCTGCAGAAACGGCAACAGAACGTTCGCCTACTTCATAAGTAAACTCAGAGTTTCCTCTACTTGTCTCGCCTGTCAATGGGTTCTTAACAGCAGCAGTCAACTTCAAAGTTCTCTTACCAAGTTTGGTTGCCTTTTCAGTAAACTGAACTTTTCCATCTTTATTTGGTCTTTTACTTTGACCATTAATGGTGATGGTTACATCAGAAGGATTGATTTGATCTGAGTAAGTACCAACTGAAACATCAGCTTTAAATTGCTCGCCTTTGATAACGTAACCTTTCTCAGCACTAATTACTGGGAAGAACTGGTTAAACTCAACCACACGTCCACCTGATAATTCAGCTAAAGAATTCACACCAGCTGATTCAGCATTTTTGGCATCCGTAATAATTTGAGTAAGTGTAGGAAGAACGGCAGCAACCGGCATTTGACGGAATTTAAAATCCGACCAACTAACTTTATCAGTTCCTTTCCAATCTTCAGTAACACTTAAAGTCAGGTTATTTTCAAAATCAGCAACCTTCTTTTTAATTTCTTCTGGTTTCAAACCAAAAGTTTTACCATGGTCTGTGATAACGTCTTTGTAAGCCTTTACAATGTTCGTACGTGTTGATTGAATTTTGGCTTCGATTTCATCACCCATACCATCTATCACCATCAAACGAGTTGTTACATCTTTATTTTTAAGACCTTTCAACTTTTTTCGTTTGCCATTTTTCATTACGTAGTCACCATCACTTACAACTCCATCTTTGTCCCCAGAGTTATCGATCAGTTTGACTTTAATATCTTCCATGTAGGCAGAGAAGCCCTTTACTTCTGATCTTATTTTTTCAATGGCCGGTTGAAGTGGACGATATTTTCTCTTTGCATCCTCCTTCAATAAATTATTTAATCCCTCTACAGTTGCGTCAAGAGATTTGTTAGTATTGGCGTTGGTAGTTGATAACGACTTGTCAATAGACAAAAATGCGTTCATTACCTCTGCTGATACATTAAGTGCCAACAGGGCAGTCAGTACCAAGTACATCAGGTTAATCATCAACTGCCGCGGCTCCTTTGGAATAGACATATATTATCTTTTTTTCGTTTTAAAAAAGTTCCAAAAGCTATTAAATTAATAGCAGTTAATAATTAAGCGTTTCTCGTAGGATTCATTGCTGAAAGCATGTTTCCATATACATTGTTCAATGAACTCAAGTTAGTGTTCAATGAAGCCATATTCTCTTTATATTTTTGAGCATCATCAACAGTACCAGCAAGGTTTTCCATTGCACTATTCAATTGAGTGTAGAAATTGTTCATTGAAGAAAGCTGATCTTTTGTATTTGAAAAATCAACTTCTTGTAATGCTTTTAATGATGACATACTTGCCGACATCGTTTGAAGTTCTCCAACCATGCTACTTAAGTGACCTTCTACTCTTTCTCCGTCTAGTGCTTTTGTAGCGGCTCCCGGCGTACCACCCTCCGTAAGTGGAACGATGTTAGAGCTATATGTATCTAATCCAGGATATAATTTCTCCCAGTAATAATCTTTTTCAGGTCCTATAATTCCTAAGAAAGCGAAAATAGCAGCTTCCGTATATAATCCAATTTGAAGCATCAAGTCTGCTCCTTCCCAACTCTGCAATTTGTATAATGCACCAAGAAGTACAACTGCTGCTCCAAGACCAATCACAAGGTTTTTAAAATATTTAAATCCTTTAGATTTTAATAAACTCATTGTTTCTAAATTTAAAATAGGTTAGTTAAAAATTTTCAGAATAATAATTGAAGGAATCGTATTGTAGATTCCACACTTTGTTAAATGAATTTGAAATGAAAAGTAACAAAATGAATTTGAAACAGGTAGGTATTATTCTAAATCAAAAATGGATACTCTATTATTTTATTGAGAGAGTATCCATTTTTGATTTATCAATTCTTAATTAAAAGTCATTTAGTGAACGACCTAAGAATGTAAGAGCAGATCTAAATCCAATGTAAGATTTAGTAGTATCTTGGTATTCCCAATGCCTTACTCCAGTCTGTAAGAAAAAGCCTATATCTTTCCAAGATCCTCCTCTGATTACTTTTCTTGAGTAAGAAAGTGGATCGCCTTCCTGTACATCATAACGAATATCAGGATTTAGGTCATGAACGAAAGAATAGGCGTTTTCGTTATAGGCCGACGAAGTCCATTCTGCAACGTTTCCAGCCATGTTATAAAGTCCATAATCATTGGGGAAGTATGCATCTGCTTTTACAGTGTATAATCCTCCATCTTCTGGATAATTTCCTCTTCCAGGCTTGAAATTCGCCAAAAGACAACCTTTAGCATTTCTTAAGTAGTAACCACCCCACGGGAATGGAGCCATATCATGACCTCCTCTTGAGGCATACTCCCACTCGTGCTCATAAGGCAAACGAAAATCTTCTGTAGCTAAGTCGCCAGCTTGAGTTTGGTAAGTATCCCAAAGTCGAGTTCTCCAATAACAGAACGCATTAGCCATGTGCCAATCCATACCTACTGCAGGATAATCATCAAAAGCCGGGTGCCAGAAATAATTTCTTGTCATTGGCTCATTGTAAGAATATGCAAAATCTCTAATCCACGCCAAAGTATCTGGGTAGATATTGATTTTGTTCTTTTTGATGAATGCGTTTCTTGGTTTAGAACCGTCTCTGTTGGCAGCAGCAGCTTTCCAATCATACCACTCATACTCGTACTCAAAAAGTCGTGTATCTAGTTCTTTCTTACCAGCAAATTTATCATCGCCTTGGAAATACATATCTTCGAGAATTTCGTCTTCCCAATCAACTTCGTATTCCCAGTCGATTTTTTGTTCACCAGTCACTTCATCTTCGATGTAGTGATCTAAGAGTGTGTGTGCAATTGAGTCTCTCACCCAATTTACAAACTGACGGTACTCGTTGTTTGTAATTTCAGTATCGTCCATGTAGAAACCTTGGATGGATATTGATTTAGGTCTTTGTACAAACGTATTGCTTATGTCTTCATCTCCAGTACCTATGTGTAAAGTTCCAGATGGAACGTAAACCATTCCGTATGGATTAATACCCTTCCAAGAAGGCCTATCGGTGACTCCTATTAACTGACCATTTTGGCCACCTCCACAAGAGCTTAAAATAAGAGCAAGAACTGCTAACGATGAAAAGGATCCAAGTAGTTTTTTCATGCTAAAACTTAAATTTTCCTTTATGATTTAAAATTGCGTCCAATCTTAGACGCTTTGAAATTATTTGCAAAATTAGATATGTGCTTACGAGTAAACACATAATTTGTTTTTCTTTTGGTTTGTTTAGTGGAGTATTACAACTTGTTTTGAAAGGACAAAGATAGAAGACTCATCTAAAAACAAGGCATTTCACTGAAATATATGGGGGTAAAGTCACAAAGTTACAAAAATCTTGGATTGTAGATCACTTTTGGCAATTTACCTTTCCCAATTTTATTTTTTAGTGCATATTTTAACACGACTTCATGGGATCCATCATTTACTGTTGCCAGCTCAGAAACCGAAAAATCGTAGTTATAAGCTAAAATGGCTTGCTCAGAAAACTTCCAACCCCCAAATACCATCACCCCGTCTAAACTGTTATTATTGTATCCTCGCACTCCACTACCAACAAAAACATTGCCATCAAAACTAATTTGTAAATTCAAGTTAGACTGTAAATTAAGACCATCACTTTTTACTAATATGTTCGGAATTAATGCTATTTTACGGGTGACATCCAACTGATAGTTTCCAATAAAATAGTAATGTCTATTGAGGGCTAAAGATACCGTTTGCACATTCAAAACAGGTTCATTTATATTTTTTACCGATACACCCAAGCTCAGCTTTTCCGTTTTGTAATAAAAACCTGCACCAAAGGATGGAGCTAATCCATTCACATTGTTGGTGGGCAACAAAACGTCATTGTGATTCAACGTGCCACCCAAATATTCGCCTTCAGGAGTACGCAACTGTGCCCCATCCCAATTCAACTGGACTGCATCGGCATTAATTCCAAAACTCAACGTTCCATTTCCAGTTTGAAATTGATAACTGTATTGCAAACTGAAATTTGAATATCTTCTGGAACCAAGGACATCATTTTCAAAAGAAAGTCCAATACCGCTGTTTAAAAAATACAATGGCATCTGACCGGTCAATACTTGTTGCGTTGGGCTTCCGTTGAGGCCCACCCATTGTTGTCTAAAAACTCCCGTAAAATTTAACGATTCCTCAAGCCCAGCATAAGCCGGATTGATTATCGAAGGATTCAACATATAGAGACTATACTGTGTCGATTGTTGTGCTCGTCCACTAATCGCCATACTTGAAAAAAAAAGAAGGAGGAGTAATTGTCTAACCATATAAAAGTATTGGACGCGCAATCTAACGTTACTATTTATTTTTTTATTGAATGTGTTAACATAATTTATTCACTTAATTCAAAACTTTAACCAATTAAGTAATAAACTGCGGTAGAATAAAAATTTCTAAGAAAAGGAATATTGGCTAAAAAGCTATTTTGCTTGATGACCTTGAAGCCGAATTTATATTGATAAATCGGATTGGTGAAGAAAAACTGTTTTTTGAAAATATTCAAATCACTTGCTTTCGATATCCGTTCAAATCGCTCAACACTAATTCCAGTCTCTTTGATTTCTAAAAGTTCCTTTTTAGTATGTTCTGGTTCTCCAAAAAGGGAAAGTATTCCTTTATATATAGGAGTTGGTAACAAATGAAACCACGGCAAAAATCGCAAAGCTTTGCTTTTGGTTATTTGTTGATGTCCGCCGAAAGGCATATACCACGGTGGAAATCCAAAAAATATTTTCCCATTTGGTTTTAAAAACTTTTTCAATTGAGGAACAACATTCTCTTGATTTGGAATGTGTTCAATAACATCTTTAAGAATAATGAGATCAAATTTGGTTTTCAAATCCTTTTCTACATCGATTTTATATATGTCTCGATTGATAAATTCTAATTGACCTGATTCGCAGGCAGCAGATTGGAAGTGTTTTGCCAATTGAATTCGATTATCATGCAATTCTATTCCTAAACAATAATTTCCTTTTTCTACAAATGCCTTCAACACACCTGCTTCAGCACAACCCACCTCAAGTACATCTAACTTTTTTGAAAAATCAAACTCACTTTCCAAAAAAGGTATAATATAGTCTCGAGCCGTCCAATACTGGAAATTGAAATACCGCTCTTTGTCTTTATGAAACTCGAACATTAAATGCTCTATTATTTTTGAATCCTGAAAACGTAGAGAACGATATTAGGATTCGTTTAAATCGGTTTTAAAAAATAGTTTTCTAAAATGACTGCCAGTCATAGCGGCAAATCCACTGACTAAACCTCCCAAAACTCCAGTCACTATAATCAATCCCATACTTGAAAGCCCTTTAAAAATCTGCCCTAACTGGGAAGAGAGTAGCCCTTCATTTTGAGCATCCAAATATCCAGCGAAAACGCCCCACAAAAGTCCAGTACCTAAAAAAGCAGCAAGAAAGCCAATGAATGGCTTGCAGTAAAATAAAAAGGTTGATAAAAGAGCAACCGGTGCAATAATCCACCAAGGAAAAAAATTCAAAAGAATTCCTGATAGAATAAAGGTCGTCAAAAAGATTAGAACTGCGTTCCGCATAGTTTATTTGAACTCTTGTTTAAAAAGAATTGGTTTGCGTTGGTCTTCTGAATTTTTCATAAAATACAATTCATAAAAATCTCCTTCGCACCAACTATTGATTGCATTATCATAAAATTTACTGGCAGGTTCGCCAGATTGCCCGCCAGGGAATACGCCCCAGGCTTCAACTTCATCCCCCATCTCTACGACCATTCTCCACGATGGCCCTGCCACTCCTTGCAAAGCATTAATTGCCTCTTTATAGCCGCCTGCCTCAATATCGGTTCTGGAAAAACCAGGTAAGCGAGCCAAGTGATTGATATCGCTACTTCTGAAATCCGTCCACGTGTAATCTTTGTCTTCCAATTTGTCTTTTAATTCCTCTGTAATTTCTAAAAATGCTGCGGTGACAATTTCCTTTGGGCCTTCTTTTTCGGGTGTTGCTTTTCTATCGAAAAATTCATTGAATGGATCTTTGTCCAAAAGCTCAATTGCTCGCCAATCAGAAGGCAAAATTACTGGACTTTTTTCATCAACGGAAAGCATCTCATCCCAAGTTAAAGTTCTAAATTTTTGGCGCCAAGCCTCGAATAAAAGTGGAGCAATACCATCCTTTTCAAAACTAAAATCCCAGTCCTCCAATATTTTCAAAAAACCTAATTGAAGTGCATTCAATTGATTATTATCTAAATATTTAATTAATTGAGGAAGAAACTCTTCTGCGAGAATCGATTCATTATTCATCAAAAGAACCATCATGTCTTTTGGCGAAATATTGGACATGCTATCCAATTTTCTATTAATGATTCTTCCGCGATAATGATTGAAAACGCCAGTGTAATTGTAGGGATAAGTGTCATCCGTTGGAGCCTGATTGGCTGATGAAAGAAAGCCTTGTTTGGGATTGAGCGCCTGCGGCATATCTGATTGTGGAACAAAGCCTTTCCAATCGTTTTTCATACTACTTCCATCCTGAATGAACTTGCCTTGATTCTCACCTTTAATTGGAATTTTTCCACTTACTTTTAAAGCAATATCTCCACCTTTTGAAGCAAAAACAAAGTTCTGATTTGGGTGACCGTAGAAGTTAGTTGCTCTGATGAAATCATTGTGATTTTTTGCTTCATTGAACCCCCAAAATGTTTTCCAAACAAAGTCATTTGCCACCTCATTGGATATCCATCTCAAAGCCAAATCTTTATATGGAGAGTTGTCACTTTCAGAATATATTGGGCCCCATTGGGTATATTTTACCGTATCGTAAAATGTTGGTTGACCTTTGATTTTTATCTCCTCTACCCTCTTTTCTACCTCAACAATATTTCCATCCAAGAGATAAGAATTATGATTTTCATCTGCCCATTTGATTCGATACCAATCTTTCACATCATGCCCTCCGTTGGTGGTTCCCCAAGCGATATTTTCATTAAAACCAATGATAATTCCTGGCACTCCTGGAAAGGAAACGCCATAACAATTGAAGGTTGGCGTATGTAATTGTAGCTCGTACCAAACCGCTGGAAGATTCAAAATCAAATGTGGATCATTGCATAAAATTGGATTTCCGCTTGCCGTTTTTGAACCATCAACTACCCAATTATTACTACCAATAAAATCAGGTTCTTTTTCGAATTTTTCATAATTCTCTACCTCATTCAAAAACCCAAAACTTTGTAAAGAATCAATGATACTTGGTGTCTTTTCCTTTTTTGAAAATTCAACTCCTTTTGGAATGATAGGACTTTCTTTGGCATTTCGATTGGGGAACAAATAATTAAAAGTTTCCAACCCAAAAGCTTTGACTAAATTACTATGCTCTAAATCATACTCGCGACTATTGAGCGAGCGCTCCATTGATTTATAAAATTGAGCACATTTTAGAATAGACCATTTTTCAGGTTTGTAATCTAAAAGTTTGAATTCAATCGGATACTGATCAGGAGTCAAACTTTCAATATAACTATTCACGCCATTGATATAAGCATCAATTTTTGCACGACTCTCTTTTTCCTTTGACCAAAAGTCAGCTACGTCTTCAGCTGCTTTTAGCATACCCATTCTTCGGGCGCGTTTATCAATTTCAAAAGTTCGGTTGCCCAAAATCTCAGACAATCGACCAGCAGAAGAACGCGTAGAAATATCCATTTGCCAAAGACGATCCTTCGCTGTCACATATCCTTGTACGAAATAAGCA
>CALDSS010000069.1 GCA_937924495.1 uncultured Saprospiraceae bacterium | reverse complement strand
ACCCGAAGAAATCGGAACGCCGTTGCAGGGCAGTTTATCACAAGTATTGGTCAAAGAAGGAGATAAGGTCAAACGCAATGATGCCCTGTTTATCATCGAAGCGATGAAGATGGAGTCCACCATTACAGCTCCTTTTGATGGGGTAGTGGAGCGGGTTCATCTTTTTGACAAAACGATGGTAGAGCAAGATGATTTGGTGGTGACGTTGAAGAAGAAGTGATTATCTACCGTTTTTAGGGTAGGTAATTGATGTTTATTTTCATAAACAATTAAAATTTATTTAAATAAATTAATATTTGTAAAAATCTAATACCTTTGTTTTTTTTTTGTAAAAACCACACGATTTCCTCCCAATTTGAGTAAAAAAGGCCTTTTGGGGGCTTTTCCTAACCACACACCAATTAGAGAGTACACTCCACCAATTATCATTTTACACAAAATGAAATGGAAGACTTTTGTATGGAGAAAACTCATGTAGATTGGAATGATTTTGGCTGCCATAATTCGTTAAACAAATCGAAATCTCACTCCGTAATTGCTATCAAGTATTCGATTTATTTAAAAAACGGATTTATCCAAAACATTTCGATGTTTAAAGAACGAATCTTTCTGGGATTGATTTTTTTGTTTTGTGCCCTCTATTCTTTTTCACAAAACAACTTGTCTGTAACCTATCAAGGGGTGCATGGAGTGGCCAATAATTTGAATATATGTGGCGATCCGGATACTGTTTCCGTCCAAATAAATTTGGAGGGCGGAGCTAATGCTGAACGCTCAAATATTAGAGCATCATTGGATTTGTTCAAAGGTGTAGAATTTATCGAGTTGGTACAGGGGTCAAACCCTGCCGTTAGTTTAGTAAATTCAAATAACCCAAACGAACCAGTTTTTGATTTGCCAAATATATCTCCAGCCAACCCTTCTGTTGAAATTCTATTTGCAGTAAGAGCTACCTGTGATTTTATCGATTCCCTAGAGGCAAACGAGCAAGCTTTTGTTCTTGACCAATGGCAATTTCAATACAGAATGGGGGGGATCAATTTGACAGAAACAGACAATTCATTCGAATATCGTGATGCTTTTCATGTGCCATTTTTTGCTGTTGAATTAGAACCCAGAAATGACTTGGCTGCAGTAGGAGAATGTTTCAATCGGACAATAAATGTGGTCAATACTTCATTAAATTCTTACGTGAATTCTTTGACATACGAGATTGTTCAAGAGATAGGTGTTTCTATTGACGATATTATGATAAATGGTGTTTCTGTTCCATTTTCAATGAATAATATAAATGCTTTTTCCAATAGAATAACCATAGAACTCAATAGCACCAACTTTCAAACAAACGCTGCTGTGAGTGGCGGTCTCGGAAATGGTGACGGTCGGTTTGATAATAATGAAATTTTGGAAATCACAGAGGTGCTCTGTCTGCAGAGTTGTACGCTACCACGCAGTAGTGAACACATTTTTAGTTGGGGGTGCGATGATAGAATCTGCAATGATACTCGAATTGTAGATTTTGTGAATATTGGATCCGGGACACCTTTTCCTCAGATTCAAAGAATCAATGAAACGGATGCGGGCTATTGTTCAAGTGGGAGTTCAACTATAGAAATCAGAAATGATGGCGCTCAGGTTGATCTGGGTTTTGGGGCTATGTTCGATGTGGCTGCTGGGATAGGCCTGACAGGAAGTTTTGATTTGGCGAATAATGGCTATGTCATCACAAGCATGACAATTGCTGGCGTGAACATTCCAAATTTTTCGACCTTGAATGAATTAGGGAATAATCCAATTTTTGCAAATGACCCTGATGGAATAGGGGGTTTAGCAGATATCGATGGAGATGGATTTTTTGATGATTTACCAATTGGTTCGAGCATTGAGGTAGCAGTCACTTTTGATTTTGATTGTGCGCTTGGGTCTGTCATTAGTCATCCCGATAGTTGTTTTAATAACTTTTCTACCAGTTTTAATGGGCGGTTGACTTATTCTGATTTTTGTCAAAATAGGGAGACTCGCCTTTACAGTAGTTATTATCGGCCAACTCATTCTAATACTGGTTTTGAAAATTTTACCGATCCTGATGCATTTCTGGAGGGTGGAGCTTTTTATGTCTATCATAATGAAGACCGAGGAGTTAGAAGTTTTGATTATAGCTGTCCAAGCGGTGGCGAGCTTTATGCAAAAGTTGTTTTACCAGCTGGCGTCACAATTAATTTGGCAGAGACCCAGCTTTTGAAAAATGAAATTTCTCCTTTCAATATTGCTGGCTCTAACCAAAATGGAGATACAACAGAAATAATTTTCAATGGTGCATTGCTTAACTTTTTGAGTGGCGGATATAATTTAGTTTTGGGATTAGAGGCAGATTGTTCTGCTGAATTGGGCGCCACGGAGTTTCCATTGACCTTTGGCTACAGGTGCATTGATTGTGCATGCAGCCATATTTGGTATTGCGATGAATTGCCTGGCCCATGGCTTCACTCTACCAACCCGCCATGTCCAGAAAATACGTTAATTGATTGTCCAGTTGGGATACAAACTACTGATTTTCAGGTGAATAGAACCACATTTGGTTTTACGGATATTGATTATTCTATCCCATATCCTGAACAAAACGCAAATAGAAAAGTAGCGATTCCATGTGATTCTGTTGAGATGAGCATCACCAGTTTTGTTGGAGATACACCTTTAGATTCTGATTTTGGAGTCATAATCGAATATGACAATACAGACAACACAGATAGCCTGAATGAGATTTTTATTTTTGGTGAAGGTGTTGTTGAATTTATGACAAGAGGAACTGTCCATACCTGCGATGTCTTTCCATCTGATTTGAATATAATCGCAATTGATGGTCAAAAACAGATGCAGTTTGATTTTACACGATGCCTTCAGACTATGGGATTGACACTCCAGCCAAATGACTCAATTAGATTCAAAGGAGATTTTTATATAAACCCAGATGGTCCTGTCGCTTTTCAGTTTAGAAGAGTACCAAATTTTAGGGCATACGGTTATATTTCAAACAATGGAACGCTTGAACATTGTGACCAGTTTGGAGAAAATTTTACCATAGGAAAATCAAATTCAATCTTCGATTTTCCAAATAATTTGGATTTTCCGAGTGGTTGCGAGGAAGGATTGCTCGAATATCGTCTGGTAACCATCAACAATGGTTTTTCAGATTTTTTTGGTGACGAGTTGCGACCTTCCACCAAAGTGGACTCTGTTATTTTCGATTTTGAACCTTCGATTTTTAATGCATTCAATAATGGAATAGTTGAAGTTTTTGTTCCTGGACATCCCGTTCATGGAAATGACTATTTTCCAATACGACCACTTTCAGATTTTCCAGATGGAAGGTATGTGGCCATTTTTGATACCTTAAATTACGTGCCTGCACTCAATAATGTAACCTCTTCAGTTTTCAACATTCGAGTTCGTCTTACCCCAACTTGTCGTTCACCTTTGGGCAGTGATGCTTCAAATCGGTTTTACAAATTCAATTCAAAAATGACTTTTGTAGATCGATTTTATGCAAATTTCATTGGAGATGGGTCGTGTGTCAATACTCGTAATGAGGAGATAGTGCAAGATATTGAATACGCCAATCCACCACTTTTTAATTTTTCTCCGGCCAGTAATGCCAACTTCATTCTTTTGGGTGATACTGCAATCTGGAGGTTACAACTTTGTAATGAAGCAGTGGAGGCAGATGCTGGTTTGACTTGGTTCGCAATCGAAAATCCTGACAATGCGATTGAGGTCGTTTCAATGAGCGATATAACTGACCCCAATAATATTCAGAACTTACCTGTACAAGAATACGGAACAAATTATTTTGCTTTTGCAGATGGTTTAAAAAGATCGAGTGGAGGCAATCCATTTTCTGAAACTTGTAATCTAATAGAGGTCAAGGCTCTGGTACAGCTGTGTGGAACTTCCTTAATGACTGCCCGAGCAGGTTGGAGCTGTGAGCCATTTCGCGAAGCAAATTGGACGCCAGATCTGTATGAACCTTGCGCTGATGTAAGGTTTCCCATCAGTGTCTCAACAAGAGACCCGCGCCTAGATGCAGAGGTTAATTTTCAAAATACAATTGCAGCCGATTTATGCGATACGAATACCATTTCCATAATACTAAAAAATGTAGATTTAGGAACTGTTTTTGACTTGCAAACGGTCTTGACTTTGCCACCATTTGGAGCCACCTTGGTACCTGGAAGTGTGGAAGTTGCTTATCCGCCAGGAACCTCCTTTCAGTCTGCTTTGAATGATCCAGTTTTTCAAAGCGCAGACAACAGAGGGATTAATTACTTGTACGATGGTTTTGATGACTTGAATCCATATCTAATGAATGAAGGGTTGCAAGGTTTTAATTCTCTCAATCCAAGTGATTCCAACCAAGTTGAAATCCGTTACAAATTCATTACTGACTGCGACTTTCTTAGTGGCAGTTTAGCCTTTTATAGTTTTCAAGGTACCAAAGGGTGCAATGAGCCGAGTAATTTTGAAGCAGGAGAGACCTTGCCCATTTACATAAACGGTGTGGCGCCCAATCCAGATAAATTTTTTAGAATTGAGTTCCAACCAGGAACAGTTTTGACTTCTAATTTTACTACCGTAGAAATTGTCACTACTAATCTTACCAATACGCCCACTGATCAAAACGACAAAATAAGATTTGTCTTACCGCCTGGAGTAAGCTATCAATCAGGGTCAAGCATTGGAGTGGTTCCTTCAAGCTGGATTCCTGGTGAGCCGGATGTTCAAAGGATCAATGGAGTTGACATCCTGCTTTGGACTTTACCAAGCGGATTGATTATAGGGGAACAAGCCGTTTTACGACTTTCCTTAAATACACCAGTTTATGCCTGTAATGACCCCGTAGAAATGGTAAAATTGAGCACCGTCATTTCCACAGATTTGACCTGTGTTTCAAATAACTCTACTTGTGAAATATTCACTATTAATTCTGAAAATGGAGATAATTTTATCGATTTACCTGTTGGCGAGAGTTTGACAATTTCAAACCTTAATTTAGAAAGTTATTGTGCTGGTGGAAACCAAGAAGCGGTACATTTTGATATGGAATTGACAAGCGCTGGATTTAGTTTCTCTGGTCAAATGGTCAGTTTAAATTTCTTTGCTGATAGAAATGGTAACAATATTTATGACAACGGCGAATTGGTTTCTTCTCAGCTGTTTTCTACACCTTCTTCAGGCAATGCTTGGACTGTTCAAGATACGGTTGATTTTGGTGTGAATGACGTTTGTGCTATCGGAATTTTTATCTCTAATGACGTATTGCCACTTTGCGATACTTTCTATTCAATTTTGCCAACCCCAGATTTGCTTAACGCAGGAAGTGATCAAGTTCTTTGTGGAAATGATATTGTTTTGAATGCAGATTTGGGCGTAAATAACTGCATTTCAAATGATTATGAGTTTGAATGGGAGGCAATTTTTCCAGCCAATCTCTCTATGGTTTCTGATGCCACCATTGCAAACCCAACTGTTACCTTGCCCAATAACGCAGGTATTGGAACTTTTGAATTTATTTTAAAGACCAATAGAGGAAATTGTTTTGTTACTGCGGATACCATTGCATTATCAATTGGTGACCCAATTTTAGTTAGTATATCATCGCCTCAAATTATTCCAATTGGCGGTTCTGTTAATCTCAACCCAACTGTGACAGGTGGTTCTGCTCCCTATACGTACAGTTGGAATCCAATAGCGGACTTAAGTAATCCAAATTTGCAATCTCCAGAAGCATCTCCTTCAACTGATACTCAATATACAGTCACCGTAACAGATGCAAACGGATGCTCTGAGCAGGCAAGCGTATTAGTAGAGATATTTGATCCAGTTGTCATTGATGTCAATTTCACTGACACTACGATTTGTGAAGAAACGGATTTACAAATTCTTGCGAGTGGTGGTACAGACTTTCAATGGATACCTTCACCCAATAATCCGACTTCTGGTAATTTAAATGACCTAAATATTTTCAACCCAATATTTTCTAATGGAGTAGGGCAGGGAGTGTATGAATATGAATTATCTGTGACTAATTCTGCCTTTCCAAACAATTCAAATACAATAACCCTTACCATAAGAGTTGCGGAGACCCCTATTGCAAATGCAGGCCGGGACTTTTATTTGTGTCGAGGTGAGTCCGTCAATTTAGTTGGTAGCGCATCTGGTGGCAATAGTAATTTTTCTTATGTGTGGTCAGGAGGATTAAATGGTCAAAGTCCAACGATAACTCCTTCAAATACAACAATTCATACACTTTCGGTTACAGATGGCAACGATTGTCAATCAACCGATGACGTTTTGGTAACCGTTGTAGATTGTCCATGTGATGAAGCAGTTGTCTCCAATATTACTATTCAAAATTCTTCTTGTGGAAATAGAAGTGGAACTGCAAAAATTGAAATTACAGGTAATCCGAGGGATTATAACTTCAACTGGATTCCAAATATTGGAAATCCTATTTCCGATTTAGAAAGAACTGAACTCCCTTATGGTGGATATTTAATTAGAATTACTAACACAAGAGATTCAGATTGCTCGATTGATGTGCCAGTTGTTGTTGCAAACCAAAACGGCCCTTCAGCCAATGCAATGACAACCCCAGCTACCTGTGATGCCAATGATGGAACAGCTACTTTGAGTCCTTCAAACTTTATTTACGAATGGCAAGATGGTAATCGTTCTGATACTCGAAATGACCTCTCAGCTGGGAGCTACTTTGTTACCCTAACGGATCCGAATAATCTTGATTGTTCAAATGTTTTGTTGGTAGAAGTGCCACAAGACAATCCATTAATGGCTGATGTTGTTGTAAACAACCAACCCGATTGCGGTGTCAGAAATGGAAGTGTTACTTTACAAGTTACTGGCGGTAGTGGAAATTATAGTTACTCTTGGCCGAGTGGAACTTCAACTCAAAATGGCCTTGGAAGTGGAATTCATTTAGTCACGATTACGGACAACTCAACCACGAGTTGCGAGGTTCCATCCATTTTTGTTTTGACTGATAATGTTCCTCCTGGAACAGTCCGTATTTCCAATACAAATAATGTTACTTGTCGAAATGGAGCTGATGGAAGTGTTGAGTTTGCAGTAAATTATTCGGCAGGATTTACGCAACCCGCTGATACAATTATTTCAAATGGATATAGAACCTTCCAAAATGGAAATCTCCCTGTTGGAGATTATTGTATTGAAATTTTAGACAGTAATGGCTGTGTGGCTGGCGGTGATTGCTTTAGAATTGAATTGCCTGACTTAGCACAAGTTGTGGCCAATGTTACCGAGGATTGTGGTACAGGAGGAAAAGTTGAATTAACCGTTACAGGTGGCGTCCCTCCCTACACTTTTGATTGGTCTGATTTAGTTGGAAATAATGATCCGCAGAATAGAATTGATTTGCAACAAGGTCTCTACATGGTGAATGTAATTGATGCAGGTGGCTGTATTACGACTGCGAATATTGAAGTTGGTGAATGTGGAAATTGTGGAATTTTCACTTCTAACGATACACTTATTATTCAAGAGCCAAGCTGTTCTTCTGGAGGCGAGATTTGTGTTCCAGTTGATTTTGCAACAGCAAATCAATTGGAAATTTTGGATAATGGTGTCAAATACACCTTCCCATTACAGCCGTGTGATATTGACTCTGCTATCTTATATTCCTTTGCCAATCTTTATGGTCAGGGGTTTCTGGGGCCATATAGAATCGATAGTTGGATTATCAATGGAAACTCAATTTCTGGTTCTTTCAATAGTTTAGCAGATTTAGAATTAGTTCTTAATCAATTAGATCCAGGAGGAAATTGGGTTTTGCAACTGGCTTCGCAATCAATAATTGGTGGCAATGATTCTAATGATTATGGATTATTGGTTGCCACTGATATGAATCTGGGTGTTCGTTCAGAGCATCCTCCAGTACCAACATTCCTATCGAATGGATACTCGATTTTGTTGGATAATGGCTTTCATCAAGTTATAATTATTGATCCATTGAATGGATGTTCTGATACACTTTTAACTAACATTGTGTGTACGAGTCCAGATACTTTAAGGATAGAATTGGAAGTCAATGAATCTGATACCATTTGCATAGATGGAAATGAATTGATAGGAAATGTCTCAAATTTCTATAACAATTGCCCAGATGGTACTTTTGTAGATTACGTGTTATTAAATGATAGTTGTGTGATTGTTACTGGAGAGCTGGTTGGGGATGAATTGGCTTGTTTAGTAGTTTGTGATGATCAAAATATCTGTGATACCACTTTTGTTATCATTTCCGTAATTCCAGATCCGAAACCACCGAAGGTTATTACCGATACCATCGGAATTGGGCAGGTAATGACTATCTGCTGCGATACCTCAGAATTGAATTTAGAAGGGAATATTATTTCAATGATGAATTTATGTGCGGACTCATCTGGACTAATGGTTGATTTTGATTTGGATACAATCAATAACTGTATTACTTATACCGGTTTGGATATTGGAATTGACGAAGCTTGTATTCTATTTTGCGACGATTTAGGATTTTGCGATACTGCTAATTTCGTCATAACCGTTAGAGATGCAAATGTGATTTTAGATACAATATTCCTCAATTTTGACACCGTTAGGTATTGTATGGATATCGATTCCTTAGTTATTGATTCTATTTACAATGACTGTCCTGATTTGAGTGGAAGCGAGGTTGTTTTTTCAATTGATTCTTCCCAAATATGCTTGACTTATTACGGGATAGGCATTGGAGTTGATACTGCATGTATTGTTCTAATTGATTCATTTGGAATTGAACATCAAACAAGTTTTATAGTTACGGTGGTTACTCCACAACCTGAAATTATTTGCGAAAATATATTCCCCAATCAAACGATTGAGTTTTGTCCTGACACTACTGAAATTGGTCAAAATTTCACTTCAATTGATAACTTCTGTACGAATGAAGGGACAGGTAATGTTGATTTTGACCCAGGAACAAATTGTTTAGAATATACTGGTTTGCAACTAGGAAGAGATACCGCTTGCATTGTTGCTTGTGATGATAGAGGCATCTGCGATACAACCTATCTATGTATAACCGTTCGTCCGTTTGGAGATCCTCCGATTGCTCATATAGATTGCGATACAACCGATCGAAATGTCGTTAAAATATTGGATGTAATGCAGAATGACACAATATTTGGGACTGCTATCCAATGGCCGGTTATTATTGATCAACCAAATGGTGGAAGGGCTGAAACTTTGCCTGATGGCTCTGTATTATATACTCAAACTGAAGATTTCTGTGATAGTGAAGATTTCTTTACCTACCAGATTTGTAATGAAAATGGGTGTGATATTGATACTGTAAAAATTTATGTGCGTTGTATTGATATTGTGGTATTTACGGCTGTTTCACCCAACCGAGATGGGGTAAACGACACCTTTTATATCGGTGGAATTGAGGATAAGCCTGATAATAATTTGAAAGTGTTCAATCGATGGGGAAATCTCGTTTTTGAGCAAGATAACTACCAAAACAAATGGGAAGGAACTTGGGACGGAAATGATTTGCCAGATGGAACCTATTTCTACATTTTCAAAGTGACGGATCAAGGTCGGGAGCGAATTTTTAGGGGTTACCTCGACATTTTTCGATAATGTATGAATTGGGCGGGATTTAACCACTAACCATCAGGAAGCGTGCAACTTTCTATTTCTCCGAGGAAATGATGGTCCTCAGAGTTTAAGGCAATCATTTCAATATCTACATTTTTGTGTTGATCGACTTTTACAATAAGAAAATTGTCCTTTTTTCCTCCGCCCATTCCACTCGCAATCATTGTGATGTTTTTGTATTCATGATAAAAACAGGATCGCCCGTTTTTATAAGCACCAACATCACCAGCAAAAAGAAAAACTGGGGTTTTCGTTTTTTCTAATAAGGGGACAATCTCCTCCCAGAAATTGCATTTCCCATTTCTTCCAGCCGTAGAATTAGGGTTGGATTTTTTGAAATTTCCCTCTGGTTGCCACCAAAGCAATTGATGAAAACAAATGAAAATGTTTTTTACTGGTTTGTTTTCTTCCAATACCTTTTTGAGAAAATCAAATTGTTTACCCTCGATATTCCAACCCTCGTTCTTCAATGGATCGAGCATGATAAATAAATCCCCATTGAGCGAAAAAGAAGAGTAAGTATTCCCAAATCTTTCTTCGTAATACTTTCTGTGCTTGTCAATTTCGTGGTTGCCAACGGCGTGATGGATGGTCAGGTTTAGCGGTTTTAGATCGGCTTCTAAACTATCCCATCTTTCTTTGGTACTTCCGACCACCATATCTCCAGTCAATACGCCAAACTGCATATTGGGGGTCGTTCTAATCAAATCAAATTTGGCTTGGAAAGGAGGATGGGCGCCCATCAAAGGCGTATTTGGTTTTCCATAAACGTGGCCTGCTACAAAAAATGAATAAGGCTTAGATAGCTCAGTAGGGGCTGAACACGAAAAGTATAAAATCCCAAAAACAACTAAAATTAGAAGTCCTCGGCATGAAATAATCATTGGTCAGTTTTCAAATTATCAAGAATATTCGCATGTTTTTAATTATCTGGCTTCGTAAAGTTCAAAAACAAAGGTTTACTAAACTTCGGATTATATTTATGAGCCGATTTAAAGAACTTCAAATAGGCGTTTTTTGAAAACTCACTTTCGCAAAATCATGAATTCTTAAACAACTTCTTAAAAAACCTCCGATTGCACTTAGCTTCCGAGTCAAATTAATTATCAAAGATGGTGTTATTTCAATCCGCCAATCATTTTTTCTGGCCTCACCCATTTGTCAAATTCCTCAGAAGTCAAGAGACCTAATTTCACCGCTGCTTGTCGCAAAGTCGTACCTTCTTTGTGCGCTTTTTTCGCAATCTTAGCTGCATTATCATAGCCGATTTTGGTATTTAAGGCCGTGACTAACATTAACGAATCTTCGAGCATCTGTTTGATACGTCCATAATTAGGTTCAATTCCTTTTGCACAATTTTCATTGAAACTTTGACAAGCGTCACCAATCAATCTTGCAGAATGCAAGAAGTTGGTAATCATCATTGGCTTAAAAACATTCAATTCAAAATGACCGGTCGAGCCACCCACATTAATTGCAACATCGTTTCCTAAAACTTGAGCCACAACCATCGTCAATGCTTCAGCTTGAGTAGGATTTACTTTTCCGGGCATAATGGAAGAGCCAGGTTCATTTGCAGGAATGATTAATTCTCCAATTCCACTTCGAGGACCAGACGCCAACATTCTGATGTCGTTTCCAATTTTCATCAAAGAAACAGCCACTGTTTTCAAAGCGCCATGTGCTGCAACGATAGCATCATGAGCAGCTAATCCTTCAAATTTATTTTTTCCAGTGATAAAAGGAAGTCCACTGATTTTTGCAATTTCCTTCGCCACATTTTTTGAGTACCCTTTTGGTGTGTTGAGTCCAGTCCCGACTGCAGTACCACCCAAAGCCAATTCGCTCAAATGTTTCAAACTAAATTTAACCGCAGCTAATCCATGATCCAATTGAGAGACATAACCTGATAATTCTTGACCAACGGTTATTGGTGTTGCATCCATGAAATGTGTACGACCGATTTTTACCACATTTTTAAATTCTTTTGATTTTGCGGCAAGCGTATCTCTCAATCCTTCAATGCCCGGAATGGTGGTCTCAACCAACATTTTATAAGCAGAAATATGCATGGCAGTCGGAAAAGTATCATTGGATGACTGAGATTTATTTACATCATCATTCGGGTGTAAATATTTTTTATCATCCGTCAATTTTCCACCATTCATCACATGGCCGCGGTTGGCCACTACTTCATTGACGTTCATATTAGTTTGAGTTCCAGAACCCGTTTGCCAAACCACTAACGGAAATTGATCATCCAATTTTCCGTCAAGGATTTCATCACAAACTTTCCCAATTAATTTTGCTTTTGCTTTGGTCAAAAGGCCTGCTTCTGCGTTAGTATTTGCGGCTGCTTTTTTCAAAATGGCATAAGCTCTGATGACTTCGATAGGCATTTTACCTGCCCCAATTTTGAAATTTTGAGTTGACCTTTGGGTTTGTGCTGCCCAATAAACGTCTGCCGGAACTTTAATTTTTCCGATACTATCTTTTTCGGTTCTATACTTCATTGAAAATTTAATTGAATGTTATTCTGATTGTGATGTCGTTACACTTCACATAAATTTTTTTCTACTTACAACGGACAATATTTTTGTCGCTAAATGCCACCATGGCCTGATTCTCATTACTATATAAAATGGTAATACAGACGAGGTTGTAAGCAGCGTGCGCAAAGAAAAGATATTATGTATAACTTTCTAAATGCCTTCTTATTGAAGTTGTTTAAAAACTCATTGATTGGCTGCAAGTGGCAAATTTTATCCTGAATTGCGTTAAAAATCCTCAGCGATGCTAAGGCATCGACTGTGGTTTTTGCCTTATTCAAAATAAAATTTTCTCACTTTCGCGAAATCATGAATTCTTAAACGACTTCATTTAAAACTGGATAAAAAGTAAAGTTAGAAAAACCTATTCAGTTTTTCATTTCAACTCAATGAACTTATTACTTTTGCATCGGTTTTAGAACCAATAATGAATATTTTCAAACCTTGAATATTTTACAATTTCAACTTTAAGCTGCAAATTTGATTTTTTAGAACCTGTATTTTTAAATTTTAAAAACATAGCTAAGGTTATGTTTAAAAATTTATACTCCTCAGAACCTAAACCTCATTTTTTCGCCTCTAAATTTGAAATTGAAGATATTCACAAATAAAACTCACTTATGGCATTCGAATTACCAGATTTACCATACGCAAAAGATGGGCTTGAGCCAAATATTGATGCGCGTACGATGGAAATCCACCATGGCAAGCACCATGCGGGCTATACAAAAAAATTAAATGCAGCTATTGAAGGCACTGACCTTGATGGAAAAAGCATTAAAGATATTTTAGCAAATGTTTCTAAGCACTCGACTGGTGTAAGAAACAATGGCGGTGGATATTACAACCACTGTTTGTTTTGGGAAGTGATGTCTCCAGATGGAGGTGGTGAGCCTTCTGCTGCAATGAACATTTCAAAAGCAATTAACAGAGATTTTGGTTCTTTCGAAAATTTCAAAACTGAATTTGCGAAAGCTGCGGGAACTCGTTTTGGTTCAGGTTGGGCATGGTTGTGTGTGGATAGCGATGATAAATTATTCATCACTTCAACGCCAAATCAAGACAATCCTTTAATGGATGTTGCCGAAAAGCAAGGAACTCCGATTTTAGGCTTGGATGTTTGGGAGCATGCCTATTATTTAAACTACCAAAATCGAAGACCTGACTATGTTCAAGCGTTTTTTAATGTGGTGAATTGGGCAGTTGTTTCAAAGAAATACAACGACGCAAATCCAGGTGGCAGTGATTTTTCATAAGACCGATAATCACTCAGAATAAACCGATAAATAAAACTATTGGGTATAAATGCCACTCAATTGATTTTGAGTGGCATTTTTTCTTGACATACAGTTTATATTTTTTTATATTTGAAAGGTATCCAAAAAAATAAGGGTATGCTTCTAAAAATGTGTCCTGTTTTTAAACGAAGCATAATCCGAGAAGAAATCTATCGAACACTATTTTTTAACATAATCCATTTACCCATGATCATTTTATCACTACTATTAGTTGTGCTAGTTGTTTTTAGATTAGATTTGGTCAGAGAGTCTTAAAACAAAAATTAGGTACATCCCAGAACTAAGTGTTATCCCGAATTTTCAATTTAGAAAGTTCGGGATTTCTTTTTTCTATTGTAAAGACACATTTTTGCAGTTCAATCAAAAAAAATAAAAAATGGCTCGAATAAGAATGGTTGCTGGAAACTGGAAAATGAATAAAAATTATGAAGATGGGAGAGATTTGGCTATGGCCGTAAGAGATGCCTTAGGACCATCTGAAGTAAAGGTGGTTTTTTGTACCCCATATATTCATTTGAAAACAGTTTCGATTATTCTCAAAGATATTTTGAATATTCATTTAGGTGCTCAAAATTGCCACGAAAAAGAAAGTGGTGCTTTCACCGGAGAAATCTCTGCTCCTCAGCTCAAATCAACGGGTTGCGAATATGTGATTTTAGGTCATTCTGAAAGACGTGAATATTTTAAAGAATCTCATGAATTATTAGCGGAGAAGACCAAAGCAGTTTTGGGGCAAGGCATGAAACCAATTTTCTGTTTTGGTGAAAAATTAGATAGCAGAGAGGCTGGTAAACAAAATCAAATCGTCGAAAAACAATTGAAAGAATCTTTATTCAAAAATTTCTCAAAAGACGAGTTTGCCAATATCACGTTGGCTTACGAACCCGTTTGGGCAATAGGAACTGGTAAAACCGCTTCTCCAAAACAAGCTCAGGAAATGCACCAATTCATTCGTTCTTTGGTAAAGAAAAAATACGGGGCTGAAACAGCAGATTCGACTACCATTCTTTATGGTGGAAGCGTCAAGCCAGCCAACGCCAAAGACCTTTTTGGTCAGCCAGATGTAGATGGCGGATTGATTGGCGGTGCCTCCTTAAAGGCTCCTGACTTTGTTGAAATTACAAAGGCTTTTTTTTAGAGAATTGATTTCAGCTGTTTGTTTAACAAGTTGTTGTAATCCTCTGAAATTTTGGAAAGATAAACCAATGTTGGAAAAATGGCTGTAATTAAACTTCCTTTTAAAAGTATATTGAAATATGGATTGCTGAGGTTAGGAAGCAGGGTGGAAGCGCCATAAGTAATCAAGGCTAAAATTATTACGATGATTGTTCCCTTTGTAAAAGGATGAAATCCAAATTTTAGTTTTATGAAAATCAATTTTGAAAAGTTGAAAATCGCAAACGAGATGAGTGTTGCTATTCCTGCTCCAGTGATTCCGTAGGCTTTTATCAGCCAGATATTCAATGAGATATTTAAAATGGCCAAAATGATAATCATTATAAAATTGAATCGATAATACTTGGAGTAATTAATAATTTCATTATTGACGCTGGTTCCCATATTTATTAAACGGGCAAAACAAAGGAAAAGAATTGCATATTTTGCAGATTGCATAACGGGGTTACCCATAATATCAAACAGGTCATCAAGACAGGCCCACAGTCCAATAAATAGAAATAGCCCAACTATTAATAAATTTAAAGATGATTTTTTATAAATGCTCTTTACCTCTTCAAGGTTGTTTTCATTGATTGCTTTTGAGATAAGTGGCCCTGCAATTCCAACAATGCTTTTTTGTGGCTTACTCATGGCTTCGGCCATAAAATTGGCTTGACCAAAAACACCAGTCGTTTCAAAGTTAGTAAAACGAGCAACCATTAAGGTGTCGATTCTGAAAGCACTTTGAGTGCCCAAAGCGTTTACCACACCGTACCCGGCATAGCTTGCCATTTCTTTCCTTAGCCTTTTGGGAATAAAACTAAATCGTGGGTAAAAATTCTCTTGACCTAAGCTCAGCAGGTATAAAATCAATCCAAGAGTACCAATGAAGTAATTGATCAGAATGCCGTAAATTACCCAATCAATAGGAATGTATTCATAATAATACAATAGGAGCAAAGAAGGAAGCGCAATTTTTAACAAAAATTCTTCAAGGATAGAGGGGATAACAATTCGATGAAAGTTAGAAGCATAAACGCCTAAAAGCCGATTGAAAACAATAAAAAAAGTGAAAGGAACTACGTAGGGTAAAAAATCGATATACCATTCTGATTTGCCTTCCCCTGTGAAAAATTTTGAAAGATAATTTTGAAGTATGGGAAAGCATAAGAAAAAAATCAAAAAACCTAGCCCGGCTATTAAAATTAAAAGACCCAAAAAACCATTATGATTTTTTTCATTATTTTTAAAATCAGGAAAAAATTTAACAGCCAAAACCCAAGTTCCAAGTGAAACAGCAGGTGCCAAAAAAGAAGCAGCAGCAAAAAGAGATTGAGTCAATCCATAGGCCTCCAAAACATTTGGATAAACATAGAGCATGGACATTGCTCCAACGGCAATGCCAATATATTGAAAAAAAGTATGTTTGATGCTTTGGCGTTGGATTATTCCCATCTGTGGCTATATTTCGTATCCAAATCTTTTCATGGTGTCTCCACAGGTTTCTTTGAAAATGGATTTTTGTTCCTCAGTCCACTCAGGATATTTTCCAATTTTGAAGGTTTTTACTTCATTCGATCTTGACTGTTGAAGGTACTGAATGATATCTAAATCATTTTTTTGAAAATCAGAAAGTTCACAAAAATCAATCATTTGATTCCAAACGGAAAGGTTTTGCTTCTTAAATAGGTCTTCGAAAGTAACTCTGATGGAGTCAACTTCTTTAGAGAGATATTTATCAATTATGTTGTTATATTTACTCCAGTACCAACAGATTTTACTAAATCTATCAAGAGAATTCCATTTTTCAAAATACGGATCTTCTGGAAAAATTCGAGCGTTCAATCTGTCACGCGGATCTTTCTCAGACATAAAGGGAACCCAACCCACCCATTTTCCATAAGCTTCTCTGGAGTAATAAGACCTTACTACGTCTTTTGCATTACGTACCACGTGTACAACCTTAAATTTTGGAAAGTATTTTTTGAGAACTGGAATTAGAAAGGATAATTCGAGATTTGACTCAATGTAATTTTGAGCTCCTTTTTCTCTAATTGTTTCATGAACTTCCTTTCTAAACATATCAAGCATTTTAATTGTTTGATTATGTTGTATTTTTCCTTTAAGGTAGTTGATGTTTAAGTCGTAGATATTAATATCGGGTTCATGGATTCCGAAGGATTTTTCAAAATTATTATTGAAAAAATGAGACATGAAATGGGTGCCAGTACGGCCTGTTGAAACAAAAATTACCACATTAATATCTGACCAATCCAACTCCTTCGCGATGGTTGATTTCAACTGATGATATTTAAATAATACTTTGCTACCGTCTTTCATTGCTTACTGATTCATTAATTCTCCAATCATTTTTTCACGTTTATTGGCTGGATATTTTTTCAAAACCCTTTGCCTTGCCGCCTTTCCTAATCCATCAGAAATAAAGGCATTTTCAATTGCTTTCTTTGCATTTTCAATCGTTCTTTTTTCTAAAACAAATCCTTTGTCGCCGATGATATCTGGAATCCCACCTACATCTGTTCCGATTGGTATGCACTCGCACAGCATGGCTTCTATTACCGCATTTGGCAATCCTTCCGAGATAGAAAATTGCGCATAGATTTTTGATTTTGATAAAATTGTTCTCAATTCATTAGAGGACATTCTACCATGCAATCTTAGATTCTTGGGTCTTTCAATCAATTTTTCCCCTTTAGGAGTCGAGCCAATAATTATAAATTGATATGCTGGCATTGCTTTAGCCACTTCTATAAAAAAATCCAATCCTTTAATTTTAATTCTTCTTTCTGTTTCAAAAATAGAAGTCGTGATAACTGTGTTTTCTTTTGCTGTATCACAAAACCAATTTTTAGAATCAAATCCAAATGGAATTTCAATCAAATTGTCTTTTAATGGCCCAGCCAATTTTTCGAGTTTGACTCCTAAATTAGAGGCGACTGGCAATACATGGTCTGCATTTCTAACTGCATACTTGGTGCAAAAAGCACGAAGCGGATTGGTGTATGCACCATAATTTATTTCGGGAATGTGAGCTGCATCATATCCCGCAATAATCACATTTGATTTTACACCAAAAAATTTACCTAAAAAGACAGGAAGAAAGGCATGATAATCAGCAAACCAAACAAAAACATGCGTTGCCTTCCGAAAGAGGTTTAAGAATAAAAAAAAAGATTTTAACCAATCAATTACAAACGAAAACCCTTTTGTCCTTTTATAAAACACATCCGTGACTTTTCCATATTTTTCCAAAATAGGAATGTCTTTTTTTATGAAGGTCGCATCCAGCATTCTAACCAGAACAATATGCCTTTCCACTTATATTAATTTAAAATATCCTGAATTACTCGTACAATTCTTCGTGTTGCCTTGCCATCCCAATTGGGAGGAATTTCACCTTTTTTATAAGTTCCAGATTCAATGGCCTCAATTTCTTTTGAGAGCAAATTGGTGTCAAATTTCATTAATTTATTGGTGCCAAGAGTAATTGTACTTGGGCGTTCTGTATTTTCTCTTAGTGTTAAACAAGGTACTTGTCGAAAGGTGGTTTCTTCTTGTATCCCTCCACTATCCGTTAGCACAAAAGTACAGGTAGAAACCAACTTTTGAAAAGCCAAGTAATCAAGTGGGGGGGTAAGAATTACTTTTTTGTTGGCTTCTATTTTGTCCAAAAGGCCGAATTTCTTTAAATTTTTTGAAGTGCGTGGATGAATAGGAAAAACTAAAACTCTTCTTTGTGTGATGAAATCAACGATTTCAAGCATTTTTTCTAAATCAGGTTTTGAATCTACGTTTGACGGGCGATGCATGGTCATTAAGGCAAATTCTCCTTTTTGTACTTTTAGTTTTTCTAAAATTGGAGAAGCTTGAATTTGCTCATCAAACGCCACGATGGTATCTATCATCGTATTTCCAACAAAATGAATACCTCTATTATCTGCAATTTCTATTTCTAAATTATCCAATCCACTTTGCTCTGTTACGAATAAATGATCCGCCAATTGATCTGTCAATATTCGATTATGTTCTTCTGGCATTAGTCTATCTTTACTCCTGAGTCCGCTTTCTAAATGACCAAGAAGACAACCCGTTTTGTTAGCGGCAATTGAGGCAGCTAAGGTTGAGTTAACGTCTCCAGGCACAATTACTAAGTCAGGTTGAAAGTCCGCAAAAAATTCAGCTAATTTTATGATGATTTTACCAATTTGTTCTGCTGGTTTTAATCCAACCATTTGCAAAAACATATCTGGTTTTTTCAATTTAAATTGTTGAAAAAATAGCTTAGACATATTGTCATCGTAGTGTTGACCAGTATGAATAAGTTTGTATTCAAATTCGCCTGGAAATCGGTTGAATTCCTTTTCAAACTGCGTGACCTTGATGAAATTGGGTCTGGTTCCAACAATGATGGCTATTTTTTTCTTCATTAAGATGTGGTAGTCGGTATATTAAGAACGTAAATTTTTCTATTCAGTTTCGATTATTTAGATTCGGTCAGTGTGTCAGGATGATTAGAAAGAAAATCTTTTATTTTACTCTCAATTGAACCTTCCAATTCAGTTTTTTTATTCAAAAAGGAGATATAATTTTTATTGATTTGTTCTAAATACGCTTCGTCGTAATCTCTTCTTTTTGCTCCTATGAAGTTGAATTTTAAAATTCTTGAAGGAACACCTGCAACAACTGCAAAAGGTGGAATATTCTTCTTTACAATTGAATTCATTCCTATCATGGCACACTCACCAACAACCGATCTTTGATGAACGGCTGCTCCCATCCCTACGTTAGCAAAATCTTGAATAATGGCTCTCCCGCCTAATTTTACTCCTGCATTTATCATTACCTTTTGTCCAATTTGACAATCATGTGCAATGTAACTTTTATTCATAATGTAGCTCCCATTTCCAATTTTGGTATTGTCCCACCAATAGGGGGCATGTACATTTGCAAATTCTCTAATGGTAACATTATCGCCAATTTCCACACCTTTTCCTCCGGGTAATTTATCACCCTTTGCTCCCATTTCACCCGCAAATCCTAGGGAGACATAAGGGTAAAATTTACAATCATTTCCAATGGTCACTTTATGATCGGTTACAATTCCAGTTTCAAAAATATTGTTATTTCCAATTAATAGATCACCTTTCAAAACGCAATATGGGCCGATTACGTTATGTTTTCCTATCTTGATTTTTTCTCCGATTATAGCAGTCGGATGGATGGAATTGGATGGATGGATGTTGCTCATTATCAGTGGGTTATGCTATTTCTTCTAATACAGTAGAAAATTTTTCTGCTAAGTTCTTTCTTGAATATTGATTGATTTTTTCTGAATAGGGATTAAATGTTTTTTTACTTTTAAAATCAAGAAATACTTTCATCAACTGAGTTTTTATTTCATCAACTGATGCGCCCGAAAGGGTAGTGCCAGTTTGTGTTTCTTCTAAAATTTTTGCTACATCCGTATTGGAGGGGCCGAAATTTAGAATAGGCTTTTTCAAGGCTAAATATTCGTAAACCTTGCCGGGAATAATTCCTTTTGCATTGATTGATTGATGGGGCAAAAGTAAAAGTAAATTTGCCTTCCCATATTCTTTCAAAAGTTCATCATGAGCCATCCACGATCGCACACGGATATGATTTTTTAACTTTGAAAAAGAATTCAATTTTTCTTGAATAGTACCAGCAACATTTCCCACCAATTCTACCTTTACTTTATTTTTGAAATCTTGATTTTCAGAAACTAATTCATCTAACGCTTTCCAAAGATTGGGAAAATATCGATAAGCGTTTATTAGTCCTGCATGATAAATTTGAAAAGTATCTGTGTTGGAAGACGCTATGTTTTCAAAATCTTTATGGTCAAAACCGTTATTGACAATTCTTCGTTTTGATTTATCAAAATCGACCAATTCATCGCCCAAACTTGGGCTAACCGTAACGACTCGATCCGCAAAATTTAAAACCTCACTTTCCAAGTCACTTTGTTTTTTCTTTGCTGATTCAGAAAGGTCGAAATTGTCCAAAAAATCAAATTTAGACCAAGGATCGCGAAAGTCCGCAATCCATTTTAATTTAGGATTTGATTTTTTTAAACCCAAACCAATTAGGTGCATGCTTTGAGGAGGGCCTGTGGTTACAATGGCATCAACAGGATGTTTTTTTAAATATTTTTTTAAAAACAAAATAGAAGGTTTGCGCCATGTTACACGAGGATCCGGAACAAAAATATTACCACGAACCCACATAGAAAATTTTTGCATTACTCCCTGATTATCAGATTTTGTCATGCCAAAATTTCCTCCGCCACTTTTTTTTCCAGTGAGTAAGCGATACATCCGATAAGGCTCCCAGATTTTATTTTTGACGACCTCAACTTCAGGATGAATGTCCTTGAATAGAGATTCATCTTTCGTGCTGAAATCAGGATTCTCAGGAGTGTAGATGACGGGTTGCCAGCCAAATTCAGGAAGGTATTTGGACATTTTTAACCATCGTTGCACTCCACTTCCTGCGCTTGGTGGCCAATAGTACGTGATTATCAGGACTCTTTTCATTGAAATCAAAAGTCATCTATTGGCCTTCAACAGTAGTAATACTGCTTTCTGCCAATTGGTTATTTCTTCTTTTTCTTTTTCGAAACGGTCTTTTGAATAGGTTGTTTTGGAGTTTCATTTTTTACCAAAATGTCCTTATCATCCGATAGGTTTTCGTACCAATTTTTCAATCCCGTTCCAGATGTCCATAAGAATCCAAGCAATATTAGGCCTGAGCAGAGGTAAGAAATCAATTCTCCATTCGCAAAAGATTTTGGCTTAAATTCAAATCGGATAGTGTGTTCACCTGAAGGAACTTTCATCGCTCGCAACAAGTAATTGGCTCTAATGTGATCGACTGGTTGGTCGTCAATGTATGCTTGCCATCCTTTGTTTGGGCCATACCAAACATCCGAAAAGACGGCCAGTTGCTGGCTACTCGTACTTGACTTAAAGGTTAGTTCATTGGGTTTGTACTCCGTTAGTTCAATGGAGCCAGCTTTGTTTGGAGTCATTCCAGAAACATAATCCGAAAATTCTTTGTGGACAATAGCTGTTGTTGATGGTTCAAATCCAGAGCCTAACGATTCTATTTCTTGGTTGGCATTCTCTACCATTTTAATATTGTTGACAAACCAAGCATTACCTAAAACATTAGGATTTTGTTGAGCTTGACCTTCTTGCGAAATGATATATTTGGTATTCAACATGTTCAGTACCGCCTGATTTCCTTTTCCAATATGGGAATCAATCATATCCTGGTAACGCTGCAATTTTGCTGCATGATAACCTCCAATTGTTTTATGAAAATAAGAGGCTTGTGCGCTATTGAAGGTATTAATACTCAAATCCATGACTCGGTAATACAATGTAGGATCTTTGAGAATTTGCTCATCTGCTGGTCGTTTGGCAAAGTTTCTATCATACTGAGATTTAGAAACAAAACTATCTTCGTTAAGATATCGCTTTCCAACCGTCCACAAATCAAATAGCGTAATCAACCCAATTGCAGCCAAAACAATAGCATTGCTAATTTTATTTTTTACAAAAAAGTAAAGTAATCCAGTTAAAATTGCGACGATACCAAATGAGCGGAATGCGTCAGATTGCAGCAGTGCCTGTCGGTCAGCAACCAAAGCATCGACCACACCCGGATTTTGCTGATAACGAGCATCTCCTGCCGATGAAAAATCCATAAAAGAACCGCCCATTAATGCCATCAATAGACAAAATCCACCTACGATACCTCCTGCAATTAGTACCGAGCGGGCCGCATGAGCGTTTTCAATTTCATTAGACATCAATTTGGAGAGCCCTAAAAACCCTAATATTGGTAGCAAGACAGCGGTGACTGACATTACAGATGAGGGTGCTCTAAAACTACTATACAGCGGAAAATAGTCGAATATGAATCGATTAAGCCCTTCAAAATTTTTACCTAAGGAAAGCAAAATGGTAAGGATGACTCCGATGGCTAACCACCATTTGATTTTTCCTTTTACTAAAAATAAGCCTAAGATGAAAAACAAAATTATGGAAGCTCCAAAATAGCTCGGGCCACTTGTGAAGGGTAAATCTCCCCAATAATAGGGGGCTTTGGCGTTTCTCTGTCCTCTGACAAATTTCGAAAAATCTCCACCTTTTATGAGCGGTTCTTGAGAGCCGCCGCCTACAAATCCTGGTATTACTCCAGCCAAGACATCGCTAAATCCGTTACTCCATTGCATCGCGTACCCAAATTCTAATCCATCCGTTTCACTACTGGAAGTTGGTGTTCCTTTGGTTTCTAAAATAGGAGCACCACGCATAGTGTCTTTTGTATATTCGAGTGTTGAAGAGATTTTAGACCAATTGGCACCGATCGCCAATAAACTTCCTAAGACGAGAATGCCACTTGCTTTTGCAAAATGTGGCAATCTTCCTGCTTTCATATCTTCTACAAATTGCCAGATTACATATATTACAGCAACCAGTGCCAAGTAATAGGTCATTTGTGGGTGATTGGCATACAAATCAATTCCCATCGCGATAGCAAAAAGAACTCCCCCCCAAAGATATTTTCCTCGATAAGTCAAAATTGTTCCAGCTAGGATAGGCGCTAAAAAAGCGATTGCTCTTAATTTACTCGTGTGTCCTGCTTCAAAAAGGATGAAATTGTTGGTTGTGAATCCAAAGCCAATTGCACCAATCATGGCCAGCCAGTGATTTACGCCCAAGGTAATCAGCAAAATATACATTCCAATCATGAGGGCGATGAAATATCCAATCGGCCTTCCGAAGAATAACTGCGCTGCATTTTCTATATATTTCAGAAAATTACTTCTTACTGGTGAAGAAATTTGGTAAGTAGGCATACCGCCAAACATACTGTTTGTCCAATGTGTAACTTCCCCAGTCTCTTTTTCAAATTGTCGAGCTTCTTGGGACATATTCTTATACTGAACAATATCAGATTGATAAACGACCTTGTTTTGGAGCTGCGGCAAAAAGTAAATACAAGAAAGAATTGTAAAAACTGCAAGTGCAATTAAGTGAGGAACAATTGCTTTTATAGCTGACTTCTTCATGATAGGTGTGAGTGAATTTTAATTCAGCTCGCAAAATAGGAAAATGTTTCGTTTCAAAAGTTTAAGGGCTAAATATTTGACATTTAATTAAAATTCCTTTTTACATTTGAGAAAACAAAAAATTATGAAACTGAACTTCTCTTTGCTTTTCATTATGCTTTCTTTTTCGCTTTTTGGAAAGGTTGATTCGATTCCTGAATTTTATGATCAAGAATTGGGAATGGATGCCTCTTTCATCAATAATTTTTTGCCTGCTGACCTTAGGCTTGGCCTTGTCAATACTTATTTTTTTTCTTACCGAAAATACAAGTCGCCTGAAAAGTTTAAAAGAATGAATCTTTCTTTTGATCTCTCCGGGATTATCACAAGGCAAAAAGATGAGGAGCAAACCAATGAATTTGTTTTCGATGTGAATTATAGAATTGGATGGGGGAGAAGAAAAAAACTTTACAAAAATTTTGATTGGTTTTTTGGCACTGATCTTCTAATAAACCCTAATTTTTCTACAAGAAATGCTTCTATTAATCGAATCGTAAATGGAGTTCTGGAGGAGTCAATATCTAAATTTTCAACGAATAAGTTTAGTGTCGGGACAGGTTGGTTTTTAGGGTTTCAATACCAATTCAATCAGCGATTTAGCCTTTATACTGAATCAAACCTTTTATTTTGGTTTAGATTTCAAAATAGTAAAACTGAAAATGAGGATAGACCTGAATTTAATTCTAACACAAATACCTACACCATAAACAGAACTTTCGCCTTGCCCAATGATATAACTTTCTTTTATCGATTTTAATCGTAAACTCTACTACAACAATTCCGTTTCTAAGGTATCGTTAGTTCAATATGTTTATTTTTGAATCATTTCAAATCAGGTAATCCATATTTGTGAGATTTATTTTAGGAGTTTTCATCTTTTTTGTTTTCGGAAACGGAACAAATGCACAACTACGAATCAATGAGATTTGTAGTAGCAATGATTCTTTGTTGAGGGATCAATTTGGGGATTATCCTGATTGGATTGAATTTTACAACCCCAATGAGGAACCCATTCAAATGTCAGATTACTTTATTACAGATGATTTGGATGTACCTAAAAAGTGGTTGCTCCCGAACAGAGTTTTAGAACCAAAAGGGTTTCAAATAATATATGCATCTGGTAAAGGATTAGTAAGTGATCGGCATCATGCAAATTTCAAAATTGCAAAAAGTGGAGAGGTCGTTTATCTCTTTAATAGAGTTGGTAATTTAATTGATAGAATGATTTTGCCAAAAAACGAGACTGATTGGAGCTATGGCAGAATTACTGACGGACTCGCACCTTTTGCTGTATTTAAAATTCCAAGTCCTGGTATATCAAATGTTTTTTCAGAAATAAAAGACCAAACCGCTCCTCCTGAATATTCTATTAAAAACCAATTTCACTCCAATGAAATTGATTTAGAAATTTCCTCGATAGATACTGCCAAGGTCTATTATACACTTAATGGAAGTTTGCCAGATTCCACTTCAAAATTATATACTTCACCAATCAGTATTAGTAAAACTACTGTAGTGCGAGCTATTGCATTTTTGGAAGATGAAATCCCTTCAGAAGTTGCCACCAATACTTATTTTATCGGAGAATCATCCACTTTGCCGATTGTTTCATTGAGCACCGATTCTTTGCTTCTATTTGATTCAGAGACTGGAATGTTGGTTGAAGGCCCCGATGCGGAACCCGATTTCCCTTTTTGGGGAGCTAATTTTTGGAAAGATATTGAAGTGCCGATGCACTTCGAATATTTTAATGAAAAAGGAGATTTTTTGATTGAATTTGGTTCTGGCAGTAAGGTGCACGGTGGTAGAAGTTCCAGAACAAAAATTCAGAGGTCACTTCGTTTTAGAGCAAAGCCTGAGTATGGTCCCGATAAATTTTGGTTTCCTTTTTTTGACAATAAACCAGAAGTCAATGACTTTGAAACCTTAGTCTTACGAAACTCAAGTGGAGACTTTAACAACACGCATTTTCGAGACGGTTTTATTAGTCATTATTTGAGTGGCAATGAGGTTGATTTGGACGCCATGGGATACCAACCTTGTACTGTTTTTTTGAATGGAAAGTATTGGGGCGTTATGAATTTGAGAGAAAAAAGTGATGAATCATTTGTCGCCGCTAATTATGGTATCGAATTGAATAAATTGGATGTTTTGGAAGAAGATACCCTCATTATTTGGGGCGATAGAAATGAATTTCAAACTGATTTGGATTTTGTTTGGGATAATGATTTGAGTGAAAATATTGCGTTTGGAGAAATTTCAAATCGTATTGATTTAGAGTCTTTTGCAGATTACATTATTGTGGAAACTTTTTTAAATAACACGGATTGGGGACATAACAATCTTAAGCTTTGGAAAGAAAAGTCAGGATTCGGAAAATGGAGGTATTTATTTTTTGATTTAGATGCAGCAATGCAAGGTTTTCCTTGGACAAATCCGACTACTGAGGTTTTTATTCAAAAAATGAATGAATATACCGATGAAGAAAATCCGCATATTTTTATTTTCAAAAGTTTGTTAGAAAACACTAAATTTAGAAATTACTTTATCAATCGATATTGTGATTTGTTGAATACGATTTTCAGACCTGAAATTTTCTCAGCAGCCTTAAGAAACCATGCTGATTTTTTGGAGCCAGAAATGGTAAAACACTATGCCCGATGGAATTGCAGTGCATGTCATTCTTTTGATAGATGGGAAAATATTTTTGTTCCAAGAATCATCCAATACAGTTTGGACAAACCGGAGCTTTCAAGAAAAGAACTACAAACCTATTTTAATACAGGCGAGGTCGTAAAATTGGAATTAGATGTTTTTCCCCCTGAAGCAGGTATTATTCAAATTAACTCAATTCGTCCTGAGGAATATCCTTGGGACGGCTTATATTTTAAGGGAGTCCCTGTAGAATTAACTGGGGTAGCAAATTCGGGTTTTATTTTTGACCATTGGGAGCTGCTAAATGAAGAAATTTCTCCTATCAATTCCACTTTGAAAAAGGATTTTGCAAACGATGAGCGATTGGTAGCACATTTTGTCAGAGGTGAGGAGATTAATGAAAAGATATTTGCAAATCCGAATCCAGCTTTTGATGAATTAAATATTCAGATTGGTCTGACAAGAAGAGCAGACGTTTATTTTGAAATTTATAATGCGAAAGGAAAACTTGTTTATGAAACTGCTCCAGAAAAATTTGAGGCTGGACTTCTGCGTAAGAAGCTGCCTATCAATTCATTAGGAGCTGGAATGTATATTTTGAAATCTTTTTTTGATAATGAAATCAGAGTTTCAAAGTTTATAAAAATTTAATGAAGTGCAGGTCTAATCGGCAAATTATCAATAATCTCAGCTTCATTTTCTACCCACCATTTTAGCCTTTCGTAAACCTGATCTTCGGGAAAGTAATTCAAAGCCATTTTTACGAAAACATTACCGTGCTTTGCTTCTGAAATCCAAAGCATTTTATAAAATCGAGCCATCTCAGGATCGGTCTGTGCTTCTGCGACTAATTTGAAACGTTCTGCTCCACGGGTTTCAACGATTGAACCAATCAACATTCTATCGAGAAAACGCTCATTTCTGCCACTATGACAGATTTTTAACAATAATTTCAAATAAGGATCTTCTTCAATTTTATGCGGCAAAGCGATGCCTCTCGATTGCATCAACTTATAGACTTGCTGGAAATGTTCTAATTCTTCGATCCCAATCTCAATCAATTCTGGAATAATCTCCAACCTATCTGGATATTTCGCCACCATGCCCATCGAAAAAGCGGATGCCTTTCTTTCGCAGTCAGCATGATCGATTAAAAATTTATCAAAATCATTCATTACTGCTTCAACCCATTCTGGTTTGGAAGCCACGGCAACGTCAAGATTATACTTCATAGTTATGTTTTTTTTTGAAGCGAAATCAGGAGTCAGGAGCGAGCCTCGCCGCTTTTCAGGTGTCAGGTTACCCAATGGTTTGATACTTCTGACATCTAAAAATTAGCAGCGCCAATCCTGACACCTGACTCCTTCCAATTACCCTTTTGTATATTTTACGGGTGTATCTGTATTGTAAAAAATAAATGACCAAAAATCAGATTGCTCTTCAATGATTTTGGATGTCGGTTTACCAGCACCGTGCCCGGCATCAACTGCCACACGAATTAATACTGGATTATCACCTTTATGTGCTTTCTGAAGTTCAGCTGCAAATTTGAATGAATGGGCTGGAACAACTCGATCATCATGATCCGCAGTCGTAACCATGGTTGCTGGATACTCAACGCCTGGTTTTAAATTATGAAGCGGAGAGTAACCTAAAAGGTTTTTGAAATGCTCTGGATCTTCACTACTTCCGTACTCAGGAATCCACCCTTTTCCTACTGTGAATTTATGGTAACGAAGCATATCCATTACACCAACAGCAGGCATGGCAACCGCATATAAATCAGGGCGTTGTGTCATACAAGCACCAACCAATAAACCTCCATTAGAGCCACCAGCAATTGCTAATTTTTCGGAAGAAGTATATTTCTCATCAATCAAATATTCCGCGGCAGCGATGAAATCGTCAAACACATTTTGCTTTTTCAGAAGCATGCCACCTTGATGCCATTCTTCACCATACTCGCCACCTCCACGTAGATTTGGCATCGCGAAAACACCTCCATTTTCTAAAAGAATTATTCGGGAAGAACTGAAAGAGGGAGTCAAACTAATATTGAATCCGCCATAAGCGTATAGGTAGGTTGTATTGTTGCCATTCATAGGCAAGTCTTTTTTGTGTACCACGAACATGCTCACTTTCGTGCCATCCTTACTGGTGTAAAAAACTTGTTTTTCAACGTAGTCCTCTGGATTGAATTTTAATGGCGTTTTGAAAAACTGATCTGATGCTCCAGATTTCACATCATATTTGAAAATGGTTGGTGGGTAAGTGAATGAAGTGTAAGTGTAAAATAAAGTTTCATCACCCTCTTTCCCAGAAAAACCACCCGCACTTCCTGTCCCCGGTAATTTTATCTCTTGTTTTCCAGAACCATCGTAATTCATTTTATAAAATCTATCAGTTGCATTTTGTAGGTAATTAGCATAAAGATAGCCTCCACCAGTATTTACTCCTTGCAACAGATTTTCTGTTTGAGGAATTACTTCTTTCCAATTTGATTGGTCAGGATTGTTTACATCTACTTCTACCAATCGATAATTTGGAGCATTGATATCGGTCAACATCAAAAGTTTTCCATTACCTAAACTATGAACAACTGAGGTTTTGTTTTTATATCCACCTGAAATGCGTTTAAAATCTCCTCCGTTTTTTAGGTCTTTTGCATAAGTTGAGAATCCATCTGTACCAGGTTGTTGATATAAAACGAAGTAATTTTCGTCTTCAGTTACTCCTCCAAAATGGTAATAATCTGGATTCTTATTATCAGCAAAAATTAATTTGTCTTTAGATTGTGGGTCTCCTAATTTGTGGTAATAAACTGAGTGGTTTTTGTTGTCAGCTGATAATTCTCCACCTTCTTTTGGGGCAGGGTAGCGGCTATAGAAAAAACCGTCTCCACTCCATGAAGCTCCTGAGAATTTTACCCATTCCAATACATCTGGCAGTTGTTTTTTAGTAGCAACTTCCATGACATAGAATTTTTGCCAATCCGAACCCGCATCGCTTCTTGAGTACGCAACATATTTATCGTCTTTAGAAAAACCAACCAAATTAATTGAAGCTGTTCCATCCTCAGACATTGTATTGGGATCTAAAAATACTTCAGGTTGGCCGTCCAGACCTTTTTGGATATAAATGACAGATTGATTTTGTAATCCATCATTTTTGTAAAAAAAGTAATAATCACCCACTTTTCGAGGAGAAGAAAGTTTAGGGTAATTAAATAATTCTTCGTACCGATCCTTTATCGCTTGCCGATAGTCGATTTTGTCAAGGTAGCCAAAGGTGGCTACGTTTTGTTCTTTGACCCATGCTTTGGTTTCTTCTGCGTTATCATCTTCCAACCATCGATAAGGATCGGCTATTTTTGTGCCGTGATAATCCTCCACAACAGAGGAATCCATTCTTGTTTGAGGGTAATCCACTTCTATATTTTCGTTTTTTACAATTTCTGAGACCTTAGAATTTTTCGTGTTGCACGAAAAAAGTAAAATTGTTGTGATTGTAAATAAGGTTATGCGTGACATTTGTAATTTTTTAATAATTTGATTAAGCAAATTTATTAAAAGTATTCAATCGAACTTAAAGCGATAAACGAATTCTTAAAACAAAAAAAACTGAGTACCAATAGAAAATCGATACTCAGTTTTTATTTATTTGCTTAAAAGTAGTATTTATTCAACTACAATCAATTTTGCAGTAATTGCTTTGTCTGTTTGCAATTTAACAACATACGTTCCTTTTGCGATTCCACTCAAAGAAATTTCTTTTGAAAAGCTTCCTTGTGGATATTGCGAGCTGCCAAAATCTGCTACTTTCTGACCAATAGCATTATATAGGCCAGCAGTTAAAGTACCCGCTTCTTCCATGTCAAAACTTAAAACTGCTTCCTTACTTGCAGGATTTGGTGTGACATTAAAGTTAATTTGTTCAGGTTGAACTACATCCGTTGTGTTTACAAAGCTACAAACATAAGATACCGGAATAGCAGTATAGGTAATAAAGTTGGAAACTACATCATCTTCATCTCCTGAAAGAGCGATCCCTGGTTCATAATCTTGTTGGTAAACGATGTGCATGTGGTCATCTACGGTTTTGGCAACCGACGGGAAAACAGCTTCGATAAATGAGAAGAAAAATTCATCAGAGAATTCCGCAGTAATAATCGGATTAGGATCGCACCAAGTCATTCCACCATCGCTAGAAGCCTGAACATAAAGTTTTCTGTAATGCTGATTTCCTTGTTGAGCATTTTCATTAGGTGAAAGCTCCGAAATTGCAGAATAAACTAAGTAGAGATTGCCATCTGCATCCATACCTCCTGATGGGTAAGAAGCAAATCCATTAAAATAATTCCCATATTCATTTGCGGCTACTCCAAACGCACCATCACCATCCTCATCCAAGACACCAGCAATTTCTATATGCTCAGTCATATCTTCATTCCAGTAATTGATGGAATTTAAACCCGGAAAGAAAGACCAAGTACCATCACCGAATGTGTCATCAGTAACGGCTACTTCTGAATACCAAACGTGAACTTTTCCGCTTCCATCCACTAAAACAGAGCCAGAACCATCATTTGAAGGGAAAGTATCATTTGGCCACATGGTCTCATCATATCCAATAGCTTCGTCATAAGCTGGCTCTAATGGAAAATCATAAACAAGGTGTTCTTCCCATGTTTCTCCATTATCATTTGATTTAATCACTTTGACGTCTCCCCATGCTGCCATAACAAGAATCGCTACAGTATTTCCATTGGCATGAATTGCATAATCATCACCCCCCAATTCTTTATATTGAGTTGAATCTATGCCTGGTAATACAACATCGACCTTATCAAAAGTTTCTCCACCATCAAGAGAGCGGTAGTACAATAGGTGTCCATCCATTCCATTATAAACGGCGCCACTTAAACCAGAAGGAGTGGTTAATGCAATTGCATGAAAGGTATTACCATCAGGCCCGCCAGTAGTAGATCGAGGCCAGAGAACTCCAACTGTTTCTCCAGTCATCGTTCCAAGATCTTTTTCAGACCAATTTCCATCCGCATCCTTTCTAAGAATATTTCCATCATACGGAGGAGGAGAAAAGTGAGAGAGTATAACATCACTTCCATTTCCAAATGTATTTAAAGAAGGCCAACCTGTTCTTCTTGGGCCTTCGAGACGTGCTGCTGGTTCAGGGCCCCAATCATTTCCATCAAAATAATTGTATCCCGATCCTCTTTCATTCCACGCTGCATCTGGAGCCATTGTCCAAGCCACTGAAAGCGTTCCATCACCATGATTTACAATCCGATTCTGGACACTACTATTAGTTTGTAGGTCGTATAAAGATTGTCCTACAAAAACTTCCTTTCCAGCATACTGGCCTATAAAGTCAGGATTAGTCGGATTTGGATTAAGATGAGGAACAGCCTTCGCTGCTTGGATTTCTTGTTGATGCTTAAAAGTCTTCTGACCAATATGATGCTGAGGACTTTTGCGCGTAAGTTCTTTCCCGAACTGAGCGAAAGCTAGATTCGTTCCTGCTAAAAATAGAATTGCTAGGTAAATTTTTTTCATACTATTCAAATTTTAGAATTATTGAAAATCTTTCTTTTTGGAATGGAAAAGGTACAAACAAGACAACATACCCAAAATTTTAAGCAGTATTTTGTCAAGAACATATCAAAAAATAATAAAACATAATTGACATGGTAGAATTAAGTTTATCTTTCCCTTCCAATTGTTCATTAAAATTAATCAGTTTATGAAAAAAATCTTTACTACTTTATTTTTAGTTTCATTTATGTCAGCTATTGGTTGGTCTCAAATTAATGACGAGTCTCCTTATCCAATTGACTTTGTAATTGAATCACCTGCTGTAATTTCAGGTATTTATGATTACAGTACCATGACCGCAGATGCATCAGGTGATCCTGGGATTTGGGGGCCCACATTAGCAAATGATGTGAGAGGTGAAATAGTTTGGGCTTTTAATGCAACAGATAGCCTTGGCTGTGAGCCAATAACTCAAGACTTGACAGGGAAAATGGCATTAATTCGACGCGGTGCTTGTAATTTTAGTATTAAAATTTGGGGTGCTGAACAAGCTGGTGCTGCTGGAGTTATTATCGTCAATCATTATGATGATGCTACTCAAGATGAACAATCTTTAGTTGGTATGCTTTGGGGCGATAACAGAGAGCCGATTACTATTCCTGCTGTCTTTGTTTCGAGACAAACCGGTGAGGCCATTTTATCTGTATTAGATAGTGGAGAGCCGGTAATGGCAGCTTTTGACCTAAGGAATCTTAGTGATAATCAAGCTCCTTATGCCTACCAAACGCCTTTAAGTCAAGCGATCTCCCTTGATGAAATTAGTGTCAATTATTTTAATGAAGATTCATTAAAAACAGTTGAACCAACGGTCAAGGCTACAATAGTTGAACCTGATGGAACCGTTACAGAAAATTCTATAAAAGTTAGTGTTGCTCCGTTTTCTGACTCTACAATTTTGTTTCCAGGTTTCTTACCTACTCAATTAGGTATGCACTCGGTTACATTTACCTCTGATCTAAATACGGATACGCTGCAATCTCCTTTTGAAATGACCGAGCATACTTTTGCCGTTGATAGAGGAGCTCCATATACTGATATTACAATTAGTAATGACAATTTTGTTAACGGAGGCCAAGAATTTCATGTAGGATCTGCTTATTATCCTGGTCCGAACGGGGGAACTGCAGTAGGTACCAGTTTCGGAATTGGTAACATTGATTCAATATTTACAGGAAATCCATTAGCTGATTTATTCTCCTTAGTGCTTTATGATATGGATCCAAACGAAACGGGTGTCCTTGGAGCAACTTATGATGATTTTCAAGTTGTTGGATTTGGTGGATATGATATGACAGGAGATGAAGGAGAAAATGAGATTCTTTACACTGAATTATTTGATCCTGTACAATTAAGACCTAATAGCGGATACGCAGTAATGGTTCAGTATCTGGGAGAAACTGCTGGATTGGGAATTCCTCCATCATTTACTGCTGCTGGAGCTACAAATTATCCACTTCCAGGCACTTTAGTTTTTGCCAATTCTACACTTTTTACTGGAGGATGGAATTCAAACAATAATAATGTAGTTAGATTACACTTAGATGGATTCATCTCAAGCACAAATGATTTGAAAAAATTGGACGCTTCAAAAGTCAGTATTTTTCCAAATCCAGTTGAAGATCAGCTAAACATGAAATTAGAATTAGCTGAAAATTCTGAAATTGTAAGAATTGTAATAACAGACATGACAGGAAGACACCTGTATAATCAAAAGTTTGAAAATGTTAGATCTCAAAGTTTTGATTTCAATGTTTCATCTTTTGCAAATGGTGCATATCTGATGAATGTTATAACTGAAGAAGGATTCAGAGTTGATAAATTCGTTGTGAATCGATAATATCTCCTTATTTAAAGGATAAATAACTGGTCATCGGAACTTTTCTGGTGGCCAGTTTTTTTATTCAGATTTGCAGCTTGAAATCTATTTTTAAAAAACTTCTCTATCTATTAACTAAATTTGCATCCATTTTAAGAGAAAATACAAATTGATGAATATTTTAGAAACAGTAAAGAAGGGCGTTCAGGATGCTATTAAAAATTTATATCAAGGAGAAATAGCGGCCGACGCGGTTGTTCTTAATCCTACAAGGAAAGAGTTTGAAGGGGATTATACTTTAGTCGTTTTTCCATACACTAAAATGGCAAAGAAGGCACCACCAGTTTTGGCGGAGGAGGTTGGTGTTTATTTAAAGGAAAATGTTTCTGAAATAGAAGACTATAATGTTGTAAAAGGGTTTTTAAACCTCTCTTTCAGTGATGGTTTTTGGAAAGAATTTCTTTTTCAAAATAGTGGTAATCCATCTTTTGGAAAAGGAACGGCGAATGGGAAAAAGGTCATGGTGGAGTTTTCTTCACCCAATACAAATAAGCCATTACATTTAGGTCATATTCGAAATATCCTTTTGGGTTGGTCTAGTGCCAAAATTTTAGAAGCGGCAGGAAATGAAGTGGTCAAAGTGCAAATCATCAACGACAGAGGAATTGCTATTTGCAAAAGTATGTTGGCTTGGCAAAAGTTTGGTAACGCTGAGACTCCTGAAAGTTCAGGGACAAAAGGGGATCACTTGGTTGGTAAATATTATGTAGAATTTGAGAAGCAATTCAAAAAAGAATATGCTAATTGGCAACAATCCGAGGAAGGCATTGAGCATTTCATGTCTCACAAAAAAAGAGAACAAACTGAAGAAGAATATTTTAAAAAATATAAGCAGCAGTATTTTAACGAAAATAGTGTTTTAGGAAAAGAGGCCAAAGAAATGTTGCTGAAATGGGAAGCAGGAGAGGAAGAAACGGTAAATCTTTGGAAAAAAATGAACGGCTGGGTTTATGAAGGATTTGACACCACTTACAAAAAATTGGGGGTAGAATTCGATAAACTTTATTATGAATCAAATACTTATTTGCTGGGCAAGGAAATGATTGACAAAGGCTTGAACAATAAAGTTTTTTTTAAAAAAGAAGATGGTTCTGTTTGGATTGATTTGACGGATGCAAAGATGGATGAAAAAATTGTCCTTCGTTCTGATGGAACTTCGGTTTACATCACACAAGATTTGGGGACAGCCAATTTGAGATACCAAGATTTTGGAGTGGAGAAGATGGTTTATGTGGTTGCAGATGAGCAAAATTATCACTTCAAAGTTCTTTTTGAAACTTTAAAAAGATTAGGGGAACCGTATGCTCAGAACATGCATCATTTGAGCTACGGAATGGTTGATTTGCCGACCGGTAAAATGAAATCAAGAGAAGGAACGGTTGTCGATGCAGATGATTTGGTTGCAGAAGTTATCGAAGAGGCTCGAACAAATGCAGTTGAGCGAGGTGAAATAGTGGAAATATCTCAAGAGGAACGAGATACAATTTATCGAAAAATTGGATTAGCAGCTTTGAAATTTTTCATTATCAAAGTAAACCCTAAAAAACGAATGATTTTTGACCCTAAAGAATCGGTCGATTTGCAAGGACAAACTGGGCCGTATGTCCAAAATGCTTTTGTAAGAATTCAGTCGGTTTTAAGAAAAGCACAACTGGATTCGGTCGATTTGTCTTTGGCTGGTGGTTATGAAAAAATTGAGACACAGGAGAAAGAATTATTGAATCAATTGTTCACTTATCCTTCCATTATACAACAAGCTGCAGATGAATTAGATCCTTCTGCGATTGCAAATTACTGCTATAATTTGGCAAAAGGATATCATAAATTTTATCATGATCACTCTATTCTAAAAGCCGAGTCAGAAGCTGCTAAATCCTTTAGATTGCAATTGAGTAAAATGGTGGCGAACGTTCTCGAATCAGGATTAGATTTATTGGGTATCGAAATGCCTGAGCGAATGTAGTCAGGGATTTAGTTGATTTAGTTAACTGAGTTAATTGAGAAACTCAATCAACCTAATTAACTCAATCAACTAATCAATTTAGTCAAACATTTTCCAAGTAATTCCCCAACGAAGAAGTTGACTTGGATAGGGATAACCGACAACTTCCGTATAATAACGTTGACCATATTTGTCAATCAAACTTTGTGGGCCAAAAAATTCTTGAATGCCTTCCATCATGATAAATGCTTGGAAAGTTTTTCTCTTTAAGATTGCAAAAACATTAAAGGTAGGATAGGTGTAAATTTCCGAAGCAGTTTGGTTGTAAAATTGCCCCAACAGCGGGTGAAAAGATTGTCCTTGGTGGCCACCAACCAATCTGATTTCAGCTCCAGTTTTTAAACCCAATTTGTCTTTAAAAATATAGTCTTGAAAATACAAGGCGCTTTCAATATAGTAGGGTGGAAGTGGCAAGTTTTCACTTGAAATGACTTGAATTCCTGCTTTATTGTCGAGATGAAATTTCCAAGCTTTTAAGTTTAACTTTCCGAAAAGCTGTAAAATGTTAATGGCCTCTTCTGATTGCTGTGGTCTCAAAGAATCATTGAAAAAGACATAATTATTTATCAAATGATAATTGGCTCCTACAAGCGCATTTAGTTTTGGAATTTCTAAAGTACCACCAATCGTATTAGAAAGCGTTTTCTGGAAATCTTTAGTATAAACTGAGGCAATGTTAAAATTAAACTGTTCTTGGAGAATACTTGGCTCATATAATTGATTGATTAATTTTCCCCTGAAAACGCCCCATTTTTCAACATTCAAATCTAAGTTTGCTTCTATTCGGTAATCTCCTGCATTGTCCAAAATTCCAAAATGAGCAGCCGTTTTTAACTTCAGTAATTTAGATGGCTGAAACTTCCATTTTCCGAAAAGGAAAAGGTTATTTCTTCTTAGAGTATCCGGTGCAAAATTGATTAAGTGATATTGATGATTGGCACCAACTTCAAAAAAATCGCTTCTGTTTTTAGAAGAATTTCTGAAAGTTTGAATTGCTACTGAATTTTGAATGGTATTATGTTCCAAAAAGAACCGATAGCCTCGTTGGTCTCCTTCAAAAAATTGATAAAATGTAGAATCCACTCCATTATCAAAAAAGGCATCTGAATATTTGAAATCATTCCATTGATAGGTAAATTCATGTGAAATCGTAAACTCACGAGGCTTTTTCAAAGAGTCTTTTGGATTCAATGAAAAACTCAAATATTGTTGCAAAACCAATGCTCTTTGCAAATATTGAGTATTTGGAGTGCGCACGACAGGCACTTCTCGAAATATATTATTGGATTCTGGCAAAGAGTCAACCAAGACAATTCCGCCGTTGTTTTGAACTTTATCAACGTTGGAATTATAGGTCAAAAAAACTTTATAAGGATTGTCATTTTTGTTTATTCCGACTCCTACCAATATGCCATTATGATTGGTATTCTGATGAATAAAATCTTCACCATTTTGAAAAATCCGATTCAGCTCAGCAGCGAAATAAACACCTTCCGAAAATTTTCTACCTAATTCAAACTGTAAATAACCATCTGCCTGATTGTTTCCAACCGCATATTTTGCAATAGAATAGCCACTCGTTGTTTCTGGTAGTTTTAAGTCTTGCGCAGATTTGTGATACAAATCATATTGATGCAAACCAATATCTACTCCTCTACGATACACTTCTTCGTAAAACATAGGATAGGTTTCACCTCCCAAGATTCCACTCACTGCATTGGGTAGCAGCTTTCGGCGGGCAGGACTGTATTTATAGGTTTGAGAAATGGAAGTGTCTCTCAATTCCTTGATTTCACTCAAGTCATTTGCATGATAATATTTAACGACCATGGTGTCAGGAAGGATTAATCGATTTCGACTTTCTTGCTCAAGTGGAGAGGTCGAAACAGTATCAAATGGAGACTGGCCTTGATTGGGGAAGTCGTTTTGATTTGGAAACTGGGCTAATACAAGTAAAGAAGGCAACAGAAATGTCGCCAGCACTAAAACTCTTAATTCAAATGATTTTTTTATCAAACGATTTTATTGACTCTATACAGTACAAAACATAGGTTTACTAAACTTTGCTCTAATTAAGACATAAATTTCAAGCGTTTTACATAGTAATTCTCTTGAAGATTAAGTTTAGTAAATCTCAAATTTCACTTTTGTTCTGTGGTTAGTTTTATTGACTCACTATGAATTTTTGAACGGCAACAAACTCAGCAGTTCTTATCTGCAAGAAATAGATGCCATTTGCAAATGTATAGTTGCCTTTTAAATTCACCGAATTATTTAAGCTAAGGTTAAAATTTTCTTTTTGGTAAAGCAATTGGCCGTCAAGGCCCAAAACGGAAATTGAAGAGGGCGAATTCATCATTTTTTCAGAAACTGAAAAATTCAAAATATCTGAAATAGGATTAGGAACAATTTTTAAATCATCATTTAAGTGAATCAAAGATTGTAATCCTGAAGCTGCATCTTTACAAGACTTGAGATTTGCATTTGGCTCACAACCCGAATCAATTGCTTCGATCACAAAAAGCCCTTCTTGCATGTCCGACACCAAAATATTGCCGGAGGGAAGATGAGGATAAACTCCCCATGCCCCTTCATAATTTCTTTGAATGCTTCGGCTCGCCGTATTGTAATACATGGCTCTAATTGGATTGGATGGATCCGAAATGTCAAATACTTGCAGACCATCATAATAATAGGAAACATATAAAAAATCGCATGCTACTACTTGGTTATGAGTAATACTATTCGGATTTGAATTTCCTGCATCGAAAAAAGTGGTAACGGTCATATCTGTTTTATCAGAAAGATTAACTGCTTTAATGTCTGTGCCCCACGTTTCATCTGCCATATAATAGTAAGAGCAATCATCAGAGGCCCAACCTGAATGGTTATATCCAGATTGTAAATAGGCATTTGGAGGAAGTGTCCCTAATGATTTCGGATTTTCCAAATCTTCAAAATCCATGATCGCAAAACCGTCATTTCCACAATTCAAAAAAGCAATGTGGTCTCGAATATATCCATCATGAACATGATTGGGACTTATATCTCCAAAATCATTGTAGAAATTGACGAATTCAGGTTTGGCTGGATCACTCAAATCATAAACCGTAACTCCGCGCGTTTCGCGCCAAAGAAAGAGGGGAGTGGACGTCAGAAAACTATACATCCGAGCATGAGTAGTGTCTATAAATATGTTGTGCGATTGCACAAAAATTTCATCACTATCATAAACCATAATGGCCGTATCAGGCAAATTTGAAATATCAATAATTTGAAGAGAACTAACTCCTTCATCACTCACGGCATAAATATGTCCAGCATATTCATGGTAATCTCTATGAATAATTTGTGGTCCATCATCTTTTCCTTTGAAACGAGTGACTTCAAATATAGCATTAGGATTAGTGACATCTATAATGTGGGTTCCCCAAGTGGAACCAATAATCGCGTACTCTTTTCCATTTACCGCTACGCCCCACACGTCGTTATAAGTATTGTCAAAAGCGGACGTTCCGACTAAAGTGGTATCCTTCCATTGATCGAGCAGGGTGCCTTCTACAGGTTGGGCAAATACATTTTGAAAAAGGAAGCTAAAAAAGATTAACCAGCAAATTCTCATTTTCTATTTTTTTTGTAAAGATGAAGGAACCAATTAAAAGTCTCTATCAAATGTGAGACGTTCTCCTTTTTTATCTTCAAAAAATCGACCATTTCGGTAGGCGATGTGTCCTGAAACAATAGTTGTATTTACTTTTCCTTTAAAACGCTTGCCTTCCAAAGGTGACCAGCCACATTTATATTTTACATTTCTTTTTGAAACAGTCCATTCTTTTTCCAAATCCAAAAGCACTAAATCTGCCCAATAGCCTTCTTTTAAGTAGCCTCTTTTTTCAATTTCGAAACAGATGGCTGGTGCGTGGCACATCTTCTGTACTATCTTTTCAAGACTTATCATGCCTTGATGGTAAAAATCGAGCATCACATTTAAGGAATGTTGAACTAAAGGCAAACCTGATGGAGCTGAAAAATAATTACTGGCTTTTTCTTCAATGGTATGCGGGGCATGATCAGTGGCAATGATGTCTAATCTATCATCAAGCAATGCCTTGAATAATTCTTTTTTATGAGAAGGTTCTTTTATGGCTGGGTTGCACTTGATTTTAGTGCCCATGGAATCATACTGAGTAGCATCAAAATATAAATGATGGACACAAACTTCAGAAGTGATTCTTTTTTCGGAAAGCGGCTTTTTATTTGAAAAGAGTTTTAACTCCTCTTTTGTAGAAATATGCAAGATGTGCAGACGAGTATTATGTTTCTTGGCTAAATCTGTTGCCAACGTACTTGAAAGCAAGCAGGCTTCTACATTTCTAATTTCAGGATGATATTTAATGGGCATAGATGCTCCATATTTTTCTTTAAAGATGGCCAGATTAGACCTCACTGTTGTTTCATCCTCACAATGCGTGGCAATCAGCATTGGGCATTTGGAGAATAAGTCCTCCAGAGTGGTCGGGTTATCCACTAACATATTACCCGTACTTGAACCCATAAATGCCTTTATTCCGCAAACGTTTTTGGAATTGGTTTTTAATACTTCATCCAGATTGTCATTAGAAGCACCCATGAAAAAGGAATAATTGGCCAAAGCCGTATTCGCTCCAACCTGATACTTTTCTTCAAGTTTAGATTGAGTGACCGCAGGAGGCTTGGTATTTGGCATTTCCATAAAAGAAGTGGTGCCTCCTGCCACGGCAGCTTTCGCTTCTGTGTAAATATTTGCCTTGTGTGTCAATCCTGGTTCTCTAAAATGCACTTGGTCATCAATCACTCCTGGCATTACAATTAGCCCTTCCGCATTAATTTCTTTAGCGCCTTTTGCAGTGATATGATTTTCTATTTTTTCAATAAAACCATTTTTGATCAGAATGTCCTTTCGCTCTTTTACTCCTTCATTGATTAAAAGGCCATTTTTTATCAAAATTGTTGATTTTTTATTCATTTTGTATGAATTATATTTATTTTAAATGATTTTAACTTTAATTTTTGGCATTTTCAATGTCACAAAAATTGATTAATTTTGAATTAGGTCTGAATTTTCAATCCGCTAAAAACCAAAAATTCCTTTGTGACGCAAAAAAAAGTAGAATTTTTTAAGCCAAATACAGGTAAAACACTATTCATAATATTTTTAATTTATGAATATTTTTAATTCATAAACAAATGATTATCAATGTGTAATTAATTTTTAAATATTGATCTTTATGCGTATAAGTAACTGATTATCAGTATGTTACAGCATTTTTATTGAGTTTGCGTAAAATACGGACTTTTGTAGATTTTTTGATTTGCTTGATAACTCTAAAAGCGCTTATCTTTGTGACATCTTTTCGAGGTTATTTAAATAACTTCAATTCCCACCAAAAGATTTCTCCCGTTTGACAATTTACCCTCGGCATTTTATTAAGACATAATGTTTACCGTGTATGCGGTTCGATTATAAAGATACCAGCTCTCCCCCCAAGTTTTTTTCCTTCAAAGAAGGCTTGAATTTTATTGACAATCTTATTTGCACAAATTCCTAAAGATACCAGCTCTGCCCCCTAAATTTTTACTCAGAAACCGTAAAAACATAAACTATCCAAATAAATTTTTCCTCCCTTTTTTTCTTGAATGACAAAAACTATGAACAAATTTTTTTCAAACCATGAAATAATTTGTCGTGAAAGAATTTTTAATTTGTGTAAGCACATTTTTTTGCTGTTCGATTTTAGCCCAAACTACTTATTTCGTCAAAGAAGGAGGAACGGGTAGTGGTCAGTCTTGGCACGATGCTTCAGGTGAATTAAGTGATATTTTGAAAAATGCCAAGGCAGGCGATCAAATCTGGGTTGCCAAAGGAATTTACTTTCCTACCATAGGAAACGACCGAACAAAATCTTTTGTAATTAAGGATGGTGTATCTGTTTTAGGCGGATTTTCTGGTAAAGAAAATAATGCAGATGATAGAAAAATCGAAAACAATGCTACCATTTTAAGTGGTGCTATCGGAGAAAAGACTAATTCTGACAATAGTTATTCAATAGTTCAAATTTCCAAAGCTTCACATAAAACCGTTTTAGATGGATTCATCATTGAAGATGGCAATGCAGACGGTGTAGGAGGCACAGGCGATAAGGTTAGATGTGGAGGTGGATTATTTACCGATGGGCTTTTTTCTGAATCTGTTCCCACCATAAAAAATTGCGTTTTTAGACAAAATATGGCTTTTGACGGAGGTGCCGTTTATAATAACGGAAGGCATGGAGAGGCTTCTCCGACTTTTGAAAATTGTAGATTTGAAAATAACGGTGCGCGATTAGACGGAGGCGCAGTTTACAATGATGCAAGGAAAAATGGAAATTCGAGACCAGTTTTCGTTTCGTGTAAATTTGTGAAAAATGAGGCGAATTATGGCGGTGCGATGTATAACTACGGAGGAAATGGAATCTGTAATCCGACTATAAAAAAATGTCAAATCACTAAGAATAAGGCGTTCATCAGAGGCGGTGCGATAATGAATTCGGAAATGGAGGAAAATAAATTTGAAAAATTAGAGGACAGTAGAATCGAAGGAAATATTTCAGAGTCAGGAGTAAATGTGATTTGTTTTATGAATTAGGAATCTAAAAGCCGAAAAGAAGTTTCTTTCATGAGATTTTTGATTTTATAGGAGGCAAAAATTATGAACAAAGAAATGTAACGAACAATTTTTTTGAAGAAAAAACAAAAACTTATCTCTTCTTGTTAATGCGTGATGTTTGATTCTTCCCGTTTCTTCTTGAAACGGGATTTTTTTTGTCCAATAAAAAGCGGTAGCTATCGGTGGCGAAAAATGATTTAGGAGCGGGGAAATATTTTTTTATATTTAAGAATGTTATTTTTGAACAAGTCTATTTCCTTCTTTTCTTTGTGGCTCATTAAAGAAGCCTACAAAATTGCTAAAGAGGGTACTCCAATTTTTTAAGTTTTATTTTGCTGCTGACACCTTGCACGGTGTCCACTCACCTTTTGTATTTGAATTTTGTAAAAAAATATTGGAGGATAAGAGAAATTTTTACGCTTATGGAGACTTAATTTCCCTCCGAGCTGCAATGAGACAGAATTCTACAGAAATTGAGGTGAATGATTTTGGTGCAGGTTCTCAGATAATTGCAAAAAAGAAAAAGCGAATTAGAGAAATTGCTAAAACTTCTGCCACCCATACTCATTTTGCCAAAATCCTTTATAAAACAGCTTTAACTTATCAGCCAAAGACGATTCTTGAATTAGGAACTTCCTTGGGAATTTCTACCTTATACTTTTCAAAAGCGTCAGATTTTTCAAAAGTAATAACCATTGAGGGTTGCCCAAATGTTGCGGCATGGGCCAAACGTAATTTTCAAAATTCGAAAGCAAACAACATTCAGCAATTTGTTGGTGAATTTGATAGCTCTCTTCCAAAAGCATTAAAGGAAACAGGACAATTGGATTTAGTTTTTATTGATGGGAATCATCGGTATCAACCAACCATGGATTATTTCAATCTATGCCTCAAGCAGGCCAATGAAAACTCTATTTTCATATTCGATGATATTTATTGGTCGGATGAAATGAAACGGGCGTGGGATGAGCTAAAAGAACATCCTCAAGTGACGCAAAGCATCGATCTTTACCAATTTGGATATGTTTTTTTTCGAAAAGAATTCAAAGAAAAGCAACATTGGAAATTAGTTCCTCTGAGATGGAAACCTTGGAAAGTTTGGTAAAATTTAGTCTTTCCATAAAAATGGAAAAAGTATTAACCCCATTCCAATCAACATACTATCGATGGCAACCAATATCAAAATATCTGTTCCAATACTGGTGTCTTGCTGAAATCCTAAAGCAGTAGTTGAGATTTTTATCAACGTTAAAATAATAGGCAAAATCAGCGGAAAGCTCAGGATCGCCATTAAGGTGGCACTATTATTTGCTTTTGCAGAAATGGCCGATATGAAGGTGAAGTTGACTGAAAAACCTATGCTTCCTAAAAAGATGGCTGTAAAAAATAGCGGTTGATTTTTAACTGGATTTCCAGCTAAAACTGAAAATGCTAAATAAGAGATTAGTCCAATTAAGAGTAAAAGACCTGTGTTATAAAGGATTTTTGAAAGCAAAACGGCTATCGGATCAGTGATTTGATAATAATACAATTGCCGATTACCACTTTCTTGAAGAAAGCTCTTCGTCACTGCATTGACGGCCGCAAAAAGCATTACAATCCAAAATAGAACATTCCAGACCATTGGATTTACATTCTGAAAAAAGGAGGTGTAGATGATGAAAACAGTAGAAAAGACATAAAGCAAAATTCCACTAAGGGCATACTTCTGCCGCCATTCCAGAATTAATTCTTTCTTAAAAAGTATCCAAACTTGTCGAAATAGGTTCATTTTCGGTTAAATACGCAGCGAAAGTATGAAAACTTGGGAAACCAATCAGGAACTTATATTTTCGCGTCATGATTTATTGATACTTAGATGAGAAGACCTTATATCAAGCTAAATATCTTATTATTGTTTTTCTTTTTAGCAATAACTGCTTTTGCTGAGAATGAAAACCAATACTTCAAAGCGACTGCTCAAAGCGGAGATGGCGTTTATTCTCTTTTACGAAGATATCAATTAGATAAATTTCCTTGTAATCATCAAGAGTTTTATCGAATAAATCAAATGAAAAAAAATGCACCACTCAAAGCTCAGAATGATTACTACCTACCTATTCTGATTTACAAATATAATGGAAGAAGCATACGGACCTCACTTAAAGTTGATTGGGAGCAGGCCGTTCGAATTCGAGACTACAATTATGGTTTGGTAAATAAAGGACTTTTTAAGGAACGATATGAAGACAGTCGAGAGCTTTTTGTTCCGTTTCATGAATTAAAATGTCCTCCAAGTGGAAAAGAAATTACCCCGCCTGAAGAGGTTGCCGAAAAGATAGTTTCTCCTATTTTAGAAAATGAACTGTCAACGCCAGTTGAACAGGAACCATCTTCCAATGGCAGGTATTTCCCCATTTTTGGTAAAAAATATTCCTATACTCCAACTGTTAGCAGGACTTTAAAGGGCAAAGTTTTTTATGTTGTAAGCGGACATGGAGGCCCTGATCCTGGGGCAGTTGGAAAAAGAGCAAAACATCAACTTTGTGAAGATGAATATGCCTATGATGTTGCCCTCCGATTGACACGTCTCTTAATTGCAAATGGTGCTACCGCCTACATGATCATTCGAGATACAGACGGTATTCGTGATGGAAAATATTTGAAATGTGATACTGATGAAGTGGTTTGGGGTGGAGCGAAGGTATTGAGAAGTCAAAAACCACGTCTGTTTCAACGTTCAGATAAAATAAATGAGCTTTACGAAAAGCATAGAAAACAAGGCGTTACGGAACAAAAGAATATCGTCATTCACGTTGATTCGAGAAGTAAAAGAGAAAGAGCAGATGTATTCTTCTATTATTTTCCAGAGGATAAAAAAGCGAAAAAATTGGCGCAAAGAATTCATCGTGTAATTGGCAATAAATATCGAAAATTTAGAAGCAACGGTAAATACACCGGCACGGTTACGGGGCGTGACTTGCACATGCTTCGCGAAACAAAACCGACCTCTGTTTATATTGAATTAGGGAATATTCGGAATCCAAATGACCAGAAACGCTTGATTATTGAATCCAATCGTCAAACGCTGGCTAAGTGGTTATTTGAAGGATTAACTCCAAAGTAATTGTAGCACAAGCATCCCTGCCTGTGAAGATGGTTGGCCAAAAAAACAATATTAGAGTCTTCTGAAAATTTCAATTACTCTTGGGTTTACTCAGGCAAGATGCCTGTGCTACTATCAAACCTTCCAAAACCGAAGCAACAAACCTTCAAGGGCAAGAAAAGCTAAAACAGCGAATAAACACCATCTCCAGAAGGTCACACCTTGATTTCTTTCTCCAATAAATGCGGTAAAATCTTTTGCATCGTCCTCCGAAAGAATTTTTATGCTTGCAGCGGATTGAGCAACGATATCTGATAATTCACCGAAAGGTAAATATTCTAAATCTGATTCTTTTCGATCATAATTGAAAGCAAAGGTGGAAGAAGGATTTTGAGCATCAAGATATAAATCATAAATCCCTTCTTCTTTCAATTCTTTGCCAACCGTAAGAAAAACTTTGGAAGAAATAATCCTCTGTCCAGGAATGAATTCTTCTTTTTCTCCTTTTAATTTATAAACCAAATCTTTACCAGCAGTATTGGTCAAGGCATCTGTTTCCAACGTTTCATCTCTACCGATGGTGTAAGCGATTTTCCGTTCTTTTGAAGCTGAAATAGCCATTTTATAAAGCATTGGAACAAAGACCTCACTATTCCTTACTAAATTGCTATAATCGGTACTTAAAGGTGCTGCGGAAAGGAACAACGCGCCATCCCCAATTCGATATTTGGTCATGAATGAACCTCCGTCTCGATAAGTCAATAATTGCTCTGATCCTCTGGTTGATATTCCAGACATTTTGAAATTTCCTTCAGTTGCTGGCAACTTCAGATTGTCTTTTCTATTTTCAAAAACCTCTTTAAAAACAAATTCGGAGGTATTCACCTTTCCAACTTCTCTTTTTGCTTTTTCGAATCCTTGATAAGTATCAGCAGGGAAGGTTTGAAGGAAATTTTTATAAGAATCAATATTCGCCTGAGCATCAGGGAAAACCAAAACATTTCCGCCGTTGCTTACAAATTGATTTAACTCAGAGGCTAAACCAGAGGAAACTGATTTTAAATCATTCAGTACTATCAATTTATAGTTGGGAAATTTAGAATACTCTAAAGAACGACTGCTTTGATTCGTCATTTTGAAATAAGGAATTCCGCGAAAAGCGGCGTTCAAATAACTATTTGGTGAACTATCATTGATAACCAAAACATTCACCTCCTCAGCTACATAAAAACTAAAATGAAATTTATCATCGAATTGAATAGGGTAGTCCGTGATGGTCAATTCTCCTTTATGCCAGCCTGTTTTTAAAATAGTAATAGGAACGGTATCAATTACCGATGATTTGGCCGGAATATCCATAGTTCCCACAGGGCGAGATTGTCCATTGTGTTTTATAGAAAGTCGAACGGATTTGGAAAGTTCGTCTCCATGGTTTTTGACTTTTACCAGTAGTATATTGGTTTGATTCATCATTTGAACCGGAGCCTCAAACCAAGCAGAATCAATACTCACATTTTTTTCTTGAACTGATTGTAATGGCAAAATTTCAATGGAAGCACTCGAATCGGTTATGTTCTTAAAGTCTGAAATATTTTTTTGAAAATCAGAAATGATGTAGCTCAACTGTTCATCATTTTTTCCTGAGTTGAGGGTTTGCTGTTGGCGAGCATGAATTTTTGATACCTCTCGAACCGCTGGGCTGACTCTGATTTCATCCACCATAGAAAGTGCATCTTCTTGACCCACTAATCGCTGATGCCGTCCTTCAAAATCACTCGTTAAAATTTGAAAATCATCTTCTGGAGAGTATGCCTTTATGATTTGTTCTGCTCGCTTTTTTGCTTTGTCTAAAAGTGAAACATCTTGACTTAAAGCACTCATACTGAAAGAGTTATCAATAAAAATACTGACCGATTTTCTTCCTTTTTTTACTTCTGAATCTTCTTGAGGAACAAACGGCTGGGCAAAGGCAAATACTAAAAATGCCAGCGCAAATAACCTCGAAAGTAAAACCATCAAGTTGCGCAATTTGCGCCTATTGCTGGTTTCTTCCTTTACTTCTTTTAGGAATTTTACGTTTGTAAAATAGACTTTTTTAAATCTTCTAAAATAGAAAAGATGGATAATGATGGGCAAAATCAGAGCGGCCAAGGCGATTAAAAATCCAGGAAATAAAAATTGCATGTATATCGGTTCGATTTCAAAACAAAACTGACAAATTTATCAGACATAAGGGACGAGTGAAGAAATAAGTTATAGCAAAGATGAATAATTATTTTTTTCTTGATCAAGGCAAAAAACGCAGACAATGCCTTAGCATTGGCGAGTATTTTTAACGAAGAGCAAGGGAAAAAGAATATTCAACTGTATGTAAGTTATTTTTTACTCGTCCCTAAAATACGCTAAAAACAGAGATTTGTTTTATCGGGCCAAGGTAACATCTCCTTCAACTAAAATAGATTCTCCAGAAGTCAATTCTACTTTGGCAAAGAAAACGTAAACACCATTGTCCATCATTTGACTTTTGTAGGTGCCATCCCAACCAAAAGATTGGTCATTGGGCGCACCTTCGTTACCTTCATACATCTTATTTCCCCATCGGTCAAAAACTTGAAGTGTTTCAATTTGAGCCACTTTTGCAGCATTGCTGAAACCAGTGAATAAATCGTTGACTCCATCGTTATTGGGAGAAAAAGCGCTTGGGAAAAAGATATCACCTTCTACCACTTCAATAGTTTCTCCATCGATTTTGATAATTAAAAGTGCCTCATCAAAACAGCCATCATTTGTGGTCACTCTCACTGAATATTCCACTTCGCTGTTGCCCGTTACTACTGGATTTTGACAATCATCGCAACTCAAATTTTCAGCAGGGAACCATTGAATCGAAGCAATTTCAGATTCTGGAATATCTATTTCTAAATTGAGTTGTCTTTCTTCTCCTTGTGTCAAAGTGATTTCTGATTCAATATCAACATTTACTAAAATCGGCAATTCAACTTCAGAAGTTCCTACGATTTCACAACCCAGACTATCTCGAATGGTGAGTTCATATTCGCCTTCCGGTAAGTTCTCAAATACGGTTTGATCAGAGAAATTGATACCATCTATTGAATATTCAAAAGGAGGATGAGAACCAGAAACATCTTCAATCTGAATCATTCCAAAAATGGAATCGCAATCGGGCTGGACAGATGAAATAA
>CALDSS010000068.1 GCA_937924495.1 uncultured Saprospiraceae bacterium | reverse complement strand
CAAATCCCAATCAAAAGAATCATCTCCGCAAAAAGCAACTGCAGCGCCTTTGACATTCACTGCGCCACCGAAGAATTCGATTCCATCATCGCTATTGGCAAAAACTTCTATATTTTCAATCACGGTGCCTGAACCCACCGCTCCGAGTGTAAGACCATTGATCTCATCACCAGGAGCCAGTTCAGCGCCGCCGTGTCGAATAGAAATATATTTTAAAGTTCCTGAATTATCGGTATCATCATTTCCACCAAAAAGTGCTCTCGTCTCTCCCGCAGGAATTCCTTCAACACCCGTTTCAGGTGTTGTATTTCCGATGATTCCATTTCCAAGAATTATCAAACCTCCCCAAAGTCCTTTGTCGGTATCATCAAGATCCGCATCATCATTGGTGTCATCAATTTCGCAAGTAAAAATGATTGGTTCTGTTTCCGTTCCGATGGCATTGATGGTTGCTCCTCTTGAGATGATTAGGGCAGATGCGTTATCACCTGTAGTCGGAACTTCTTTTGCTTTGATTACTGTTCCAGCTTCAATATTCAACACACCATCAGCTTCTAAGAAAACGAAACCGTCAATCATATAGATATTGTCTTTTGTCCAAGTGTATGTTTGGCCGCCTTCGAGGTCACCGTCTTTGATTACCGTTTGAGCAAAAGTGAAATTTGCAGTTGTAAAAATTGCTAATAAAATGTAGAGAAATTTCTTCATCGTCAGGTTTTAATAAATTAAGTTTTTTAATTTCTTTCTTCTGACGGCAAAAGTAAAGTCAGGTAATTAACAGAGGTTTAGGTGTATATTAAGTTTGTGTAAACTGGATTAGATAAAATTTTAAAATAGCTTTCGCAAAATTCCTCACTTCCGCTTCATCGAATTACCTTTGCATCCCGTAACATTCTAATCAGAGAAAATGACAAAATACATCTTCGTTACGGGCGGCGTAACCTCATCTTTGGGAAAAGGAATCGTCTCAGCTTCATTGGCTAAACTGCTTCAAGCCAGAGGTTTCAAAGTAACCATTCAAAAGTTTGATCCATACCTTAACGTTGACCCGGGCACACTAAATCCTTATGAGCACGGAGAATGTTATGTCACAGAAGACGGTGCTGAAACGGATTTGGATTTAGGTCATTATGAGCGTTTTTTAAACGTTTCTACTTCTCAAGCGAATAATGTTACCACAGGAAGAATTTACCAAACGGTTTTGGATAATGAGCGAGAAGGTAAATACCTTGGAAAAACAGTTCAGGTAATACCTCACATTACCGATGAAATAAAAAGAAGAGTTCAGCTTCTTGGAAATGACAGGAAATATAATATAATAATTACGGAACTTGGAGGAACCGTTGGTGATATCGAATCGCTACCTTATTTAGAAGCATTGCGTCAACTAAGATGGGATTTAGGTGCGGATAATACCATGGTGATTCACTTAACATTGGTACCTTTTCTAAGTGCTGCTGGCGAGTTAAAAACTAAACCAACCCAACATTCAGTAAAAGAATTATTGCAAACTGGGATTCAACCTGACGTTATTGTTTGTAGGACTGAACATGAATTACCAAAAGACATTAGAAGAAAAATTTCGCAGTTCTGTAATGTAGATGTGGACTCTGTAATTGAATCAATAGACGCTTCTACGATTTATGATGTACCGCTTCTTTTGCATAAAGAAAAATTAGATTCAGTCGTTTTGAAAAGGTTGAGGTTGAGAGATAAAATGGAACCAAATCTGAAGTCTTGGAAGGAGTTTTTGGGTAAACTGAAAAACCCGTTACATTCTGTAAATATTGGATTGGTCGGAAAATATAATGAATTACAAGATGCGTATAAGTCTATTCATGAGGCTTTTATCCACGCTGGCGCGATGAATGAGTGCAAGGTAAATGTCATTCCAATTCATAGTGAACGATTAGAAGCGGATGAGAAAAAGGTAGCTGAAAGATTGGAAAATTTGGACGGGGTTTTGGTCGCTCCAGGGTTTGGAGAACGTGGCATTGGTGGTAAAATAAAAGCAATAAAATATTTAAGAGAAAGCAAAATTCCGTTTTTCGGAATCTGTTTAGGGATGCAATGTGCAGTGGTGGAGTACGCAAAAAATGTGCTTAAATTAGAATGTGCCTCTTCTACAGAAGTCAATGAAAAAACCAAAAATCCAGTTATTCATCTGATGCCCGAGCAAATCAAGGTGAAGAAAAAAGGTGGAACGATGCGACTGGGTGCTTATGATTGTGAACTAAAAAAAGGTTCAAACGCACAGAAGGCTTATGGCAAAATGAAAATTTCGGAACGCCATCGTCATCGTTACGAATATAATAATGAATACCTTGCCCAATTTGAAAAAGGTGGATTATTGGCAACTGGGATTAATCCAGAAACTAAGTTGGTTGAGATTGTAGAAATCAAGGATCATCCTTATTTTGTAGGAGTTCAATTTCACCCTGAATTGAAATCTACAGTCGAGAATCCGCATCCTCTTTTCGTAAGTTTTGTAAAAGCTGCACTTGACAATCAAAACAAATAATTCAGATAATCTACCTGAAGAAATAAAGTCCAGAGATTTTTTTGTAATGACCGTTTTGACGGTCATTGCCTGCTTTTTCTCTTGGTGGTCAAAGGATAATTTTTTCTTTTGGGATACGGTTCAGTTGGCGAGCAAGCATGCTCATTATTTCTATGAAAATGCTTTTGAAAGCCTAATTTTGCCTCCTGAAATTGACAGCGGTCATCCTCCCACTTTTGGTGCATACATTGCTTTTTGTTGGACTGTTTTTGGAAAAACACTTCCTGTAAGTCATTTTGCCATTCTACCTTTTTACATCGGAACCTTATGGATTTCATATCAGATTGGAATATATTATTTAGGCGAATTTGGAATTGCTTTTCCAATTTTATGCTTCTTGGATCCAACACTTTCAGCTCAAAGCATGTTAGTAAGTCCTGACGTATTAGTGATTTTTTTTTTCTTAGTAAGCTGGTATTCAATTGTTTACAAAAAAGAAAAATTGTTAGCTGCTGCGGTGATGGCTTTAGGACTTTTGAGCATGAGAGGGATGATGATTGCCTTTGCACTATTTGTTTTCACCCTTTTACAGAAGGAAGAAAAACTTTCTAATTTGGCTAATGTCAAAACTAAACTCAGACCTTTTATTCCTGGAGGAGCGCTGGGCTTAGGTTTTTTGATTGCACATTATTCGTACACAGGATGGATCGGCTATCATCCTGATTCTCCTTGGGCGGAGTCATTTGCCACCGTTTCGTTTTCTGGTTTTTTGAAAAATATTGTGATTTTGATTTGGCGATATATAGATTTTGGGCGGCTATTTATTTATGGTTCCCTCTGGATGATGCTTTATCGAATTCGCCACTATGCCAAACCAAAAGTTTGGGAAGCTTTAACAATGGTTGCGATTTTGGAGTTGATTCTAATTCCTTCTCTTTTGATTCATCAAGGCTTGTTGGGGCATCGATATTTACTACCTATATTTTTAAGCATCAATCTTCTATTCTGCATTTGTCTTTTAGAATTTCAAAGTTTGAAAAGAAAATATATGTGGCTGTCAATTGCTGGTTTTTTCTTGGTCACAGGGAATTTATGGATCTATCCTAAAAAGATAGCTCAGGGTTGGGACTCCTCTCTTGCCCATACTTCGTTTTACGAATTAAGGAATGAAATGGTGAATTATATTGATTCAGAAGAGATTGATTATCAATCAATTGGAACTGTTTTTCCACAAATTGGGGCATTTGAAATTTACGATTTAAATGGTCGGAAAGATGGATTCGTCTCCAAGAACTTTGACCAAAATGAATTTATATTTTATTCAAATGTGATGAATGATTTCTCAGATGAGGAAATTGATGAATTAGAAAAAAGTTGGGAAGTTGAAAAGCTGATTAAAAGAAATGGAATTGAAGTAATACTTTATAAGAAATGAGAAAATTAAAGTTAGAAGAATTAGAAAGAGCAACCGTTGAAGATTTTAAAAATCAAGACAAAACTCCCCTTACTTTAGTATTGGATAATGTTCGCTCTGCTCATAATGTAGGCTCAATTTTCAGAACTGCCGATGCTTTTGCGATTGAAAAGATTGTTCTTTGTGGAATCACTGCTACCCCACCTCATAAAGAGATTTCAAAAACAGCAATTGGGGCCACTGACTCTATAGATTGGGAACATCAAAAGGATATTAAGAAAGCCATAATTGATTTAAAATCCAATGGTTATAAAATCATCGGAATTGAACAAACCTCCAAAACTACTTTATTACAAGAGGTGAAGGTTAATGAAAATCAGAAGATCGCAGTAGTGATGGGAAACGAAGTCATGGGTATATCTGATTTCATTTTAAGTGATTTGGATGAGGTGATCGAGATACCTCAATTTGGCACCAAACATAGCCTCAATGTTTCCGTTTGTACAGGCATTGTGGTTTGGGAAATTTTCAAAAAAATAAGATTGTCATAAACTAATAAATAGAAAATCTATCTTTGCGGCCGCAAAAATAAATAACGAGAAATTATGGGTTTAAAATGTGGAATTGTTGGCTTACCGAATGTTGGGAAATCAACGCTTTTTAATGCTTTGACACAAGCAGGTGCTTTGGCTGCGAATTATCCTTTTGCAACAAAAGATCCGAATGTAGGAATGATCACTGTTCCGGATGATAGATTAAAAGCATTGGCAGATATCGTAAATCCACAAAAAATTCTGCCTACTGATATCGAAATAGTTGACATTGCCGGCTTAATTAAAGGCGCAAGTCAGGGAGAAGGATTGGGTAATCAGTTTTTGGGAAATATCCGCGAAGTTGACGCAATTGTACACGTAGTACGATGCTTTGAAGATGGAAACGTAGTACATGTTGATGGAAATGTAAATCCGGTTCGAGATAAGGAAGTGATAGATACTGAGCTGATGCTCAAAGACTTAGAGACAGTAGAAAAGCGCTGGGATGGCTATAAAAAAGCTGCAAAAGGTGGAGACAAAGCAGAAGTGAAAAAAGCTGGTATTTGCGAGAGAATCAAAAATCATATTGAAGGTATGCAGCCTGCTCGTACCTTCGAATTAAATTCAGTTGAGGAAGAAGCCATCATGAAAGAAATGTTTTTGCTTACCGCAAAACCAATTCTATACGTTTGTAATGTTGATGAGAACTCAGTCGTGAATGGAAATGAGCATACCAAATCGTTTGCAGAAGCAGTAAAAGATGAGAAGGCTGAAATATTATTGGTTTGTGCTGGAATTGAGGCTGAAATTATCGAATTGGATGATGACGAAGAGAAGTTGATGTTTTTGGAAGAAATGGGATTGAAAGAGCCAGGTGTAAATCGATTAATTCGCTCCTGTTATAAATTGCTAAATCTAATTACCTATTTCACAGCTGGAGAAAAAGAGGTACGCGCCTGGACGATTCGAGAAGGATGGACAGCTCCTCAGGCAGCAGGTGTGATTCATACAGATTTTGAAAAAGGATTCATTCGAGCAGAGGTTATCAAGTATGATGATTATGTTTCGCTTGGCTCTGAAGCTGCTGTAAAAAATGCAGGAAAACTGGGAGTTGAAGGAAAATCTTATGTGGTCGAAGATGGTGATGTAATGCACTTCCGTTTCAATGTCTAATTTCAAATACTTCGTTTTTCATAAACCGTTCGGATGCCTGAGTCAATTTACAAAAGAGCATCCGAGCCACATAACACTTGCTGACTTTTGTAAAAATATACCGCGTGATGTTTTTCCAGTTGGAAGGTTGGATAAAGATAGTGAAGGCTTGTTGCTTCTTACCAATGACAAATCTGTCAACCATAAATTATTGAATCCAAAATTTAAGCATTCGAGAACCTACTTAGTTCAAGTAGAAGGCATTCCAACTAAAGAAGCAATTGAAAAATTAGAATCGGGCGTTGAAATTAAATTGAAAAAAACTATACATCATACACTACCCTGCTCCGTTCAACTACTTGATAATCAACCTATTGTATCAGAAAGAAATCCTCCTATTCGATTTAGAAAAACGGTTCCTGATGCTTGGTTAAAAATGATTTTGACGGAAGGAAAAAATCGGCAAGTTCGAAAAATGTGCGCTAAAGTTGGTTTTCCTGTTTTAAGATTGATCAGACAATCAATTGAAGGAATAGAATTAGGCACTCAAGAACTGGGCGCCGTAATTGAGGTAGATGGCTTCGAATTTAAGAAAAGTCTCAATCTACTTTAATCCCCTTCGTTTCAATTCTTCATTGACCAATCCATATTCACGAGACATGTCTCCAGTCACTGCAGTATTTTCATTTGCCCTACGGATCAAATAAGGAACCACATCTCTAACGGGGCCGTAGGGTACATATTTTCCAACATAAAAACCAGCATCCGCTAAATTGAAAGTGATGTTATCACTCATGCCCATCAATTGGGCAAACATCAAATGAGGATGATTTCTATCGATGGAATTTTCCACGATAGTTTCGGCAAGAAATCGATTACTATCGGCATTGTGCGTGGCATTGCAGAGTGCTATGTGATCTAAATTATCAATACAAAATCTCAGGGCTGTATTAAATGCATCATCCGTTGCTGCTTTGTTCGGATGGATTGGCGAATCATAATTATTTTCATAAGCTCTTTCTCTCTCCTTTTCCATATAAGCACCTCTTACCAATTTTGCCCCCAAAATGTATCCCTGCTTTTTTGAAGTATCATGAGAATCTATCAAAAACTGTAATCGATCATGACGATACATCTGAAAAGTATTATAAACAATTGCCTTGTGCCGATTGTATCGCTTCATCATCATATTCACAAGATGATCGATAGAATCTTGCATCCACGATTCCTCAGCATCAAAAAACAGTATCACATCCTTCTGTGAAGCATAGCTACAAAGAGCATCTACTCTTTTCAGGACAGAGCGATATTCCCTTTTTTCTTCATCATCCAAATCTCTATCTGTCTGAATTTTCTCTAAAAGAGAATTACTTGCAAGCCCAGTAATTTTTGTAGAAACTACAGGAATAGTCTGGTTTTCACCCGCAAAATCAATGGCACGCAAAGTTTCATTTAAAGTATTGTTCAAATCTTCCTCCGTTTCTTTTCCCTCTGCCCCATAGTCCAAAATGGTATAAGACTTATTTTTGTAAAGTCGATCAATGACTTTTTGGGTTTCAAGAAGTGTTGTTCCACCAACAAACTGACTATAAATGGTTTCCTTCAACGCATATTCTGAAAATGGAAGTCTCAATTTTACGGCCAACAATCCCAGTTTCGAGCCCACATTTACCATCAAAGGGTTATTCATCAATTTGAATAACCAAGCTGTTTTTTTTAACTCTTTGTCAGTTTTTCCTCCAAAAGCAATTTTGGTGTTGGAAAAATCTACAACCGGACCGGTTTTACCCATAGTTTCATTTATTAATTTATCCAGTTTTTTAATTGATTCTGGAACTGGCTTCCCTAACTCTTCCATATTTCCCAGGCCTTTTCGGCTTGCAACTCTAACATTTCAAGCCCATTTTTAATATTTGCTCCCTTCTTTTCTCCTCGTTGTAAAAATAAGGATTTTTCAGGATTATAAACCAAATCATAAAGAAAGTGATTGTTTGTTAAATTTTCATAAGGAATTTGAGGGCACTGCTCCATGTTTGGGGAAGTACCCAAAGGCGTAGTATTGATAATCAATTTATGATTAAAAATCAGTTCGGTTGTAATTTGTTCATAAATTAAATCTCCTTTTAAAGGATTTCTTGACACCAATTTATATTGAATCCCGTTTTTCTTCAATACATATTTAATGGCTCTTGAAGCTCCCCCTGTTCCTAATACCAATGCACTCGGTTTTTTATTTTTCAAAAAATTAATTAATGAAATTTCAAATCCGTAAACATCTGTGTTGTAACCTATTAAATCTCCATTTTCAAATTTAATTGTATTTACAGCACCTACTGATTTTGCTTCTTCAGACCAATCATCCAAAAATTTTATAATCTTTCTTTTATACGGAATAGTCACATTTAATCCTACTAATTCAGTATGGGTGCCAATCAATTTAATTAGCTGCGATATATCATCTAACGGATAAAGTTCGTATTCATAACCGTCAATATTTTCCTTTTTAAACTTTTTAGAAAAGTAGTTTTTAGAAAATGAGTAGCTTAAATCCTGACCAATTAATCCAAGTTTTTTCATAAAATGATAAAAAAAAGGCGACTCAAAATTGAATCGCCTACAAAGAAAAGTTCTTTATTTTAAATTTTTACTTTTTGACTACTAAAGGTTCTTTTGAAGTTCTTTCTGGAAAAACAGAAGCAGCTTTTTCATTTTCAGCAATTACGTAGTATTCTGTTCCATTCTTAAAGGGAATTGAGCATCCCCAAATTCCGTCATCCATTGATTCATCATTGCTACCACCATTATCCAACATTTTTACCTGTTTGAATGGTTCTTTTTTTGAATTTCGAAACATAGCATAACAATTTGTGGCTCCGTTTAATTTAGCTTGAATCGCTATTATCTCCTCAAAAACCAAACCTTCTACTTTTTCGATAGTAGGCGGAACGGTATTTAACAATGGATGGTTATTGAGATATTCTTTTCTCCCTTCCATCAACTCCACAACCCCAATTATTTTAGTTCCGCCAGCATCAGTTGTATTGTTCAAATTGGACTTAAACGCCTCGTATGAATATAGTTTATTCGGGTCTTGATTTACGGCACTATCAATTACTCTTTGGATGGCTTCAGCCCGTTGTTTATATTCATTATTGTTGAAATTCTCTTTTAAAATTGTTCTTATATGAGCAATGTAAATTTTTCTCCAAAGTGGATTTTTTAAAATATTTACAATCAAGGGACGTTTTGGATTGTTGTTTTTAAAATGCACCATGGTGCTCAATTTTTGCAATCCTTTATTATCTAATGAAGAACCATTTCCATCAAATTTGAATCCTCCGAAAGACAAATTAAGATCCCAAATTAGAGGCGTGAAGATTCCATTTTTACCTTTGTACATATAGTAGTTGTGGCTCAGACGCCCCGTGTAGCTATCGAGGTTTACCAAAACGTTGTTGAACGCATGCATCCAAAGCGTTTGATCGATATCTAAGTGTTCACTTAGATTTGCTTTCTTGTCTTCTAAGGCCTCCATTAAGCCAATGATATCATTCCAACCTTCTTCAGATTTAAGTTCGTAATTAGCAGTATAGCAAGCAGGGTTGTCTCCTAAATACATTAAAGAAGATTTATCCCCTTTTTTGCAAGAAGGCGGAACCTTTGCCCCCCACTCTGGGTCGCATTTTACCAAAACGCCTTTGCTACCACCAAAGTTTTCCTTTAAAAAGGCCTTATCAATGGTTTGGGTATTGTTGTATAAACCAAGATATTCATCATTGACATACAGTTTTGCAAAATTGCATTTAGGAGCATAAGTGTATTTACGAGCTATTTCATAAGAAAGTAGCTCGCGGACAAAACTCGGATCTCTAAAAACATTTGATAATTTGATTTTATCATAGCCTCCAGGTAAAGATTGTTTTTTGTCTTTATAATCTACTTCGATATTAAATGGCAATTTTTTAGATCCACCTTTTTTTACATTTTTAAATGAACTATTGCCTTTGAAACGAACGCCCACATCTGCGTAGGTAACACCATCAACCACCATTCTAGCAGACATACGCTGCTTTTTTCCGGCAGATTTCATTCTAGTCAAAATATCTGACCAGTTATCCCTCTCGAAATAAAGCTTTATTTCTTGAATTCTATCCCATTGAAAAAAGTCTTGTCCTGAAACAAAAAAGGATGGAAATAGGAAAAGTATAAATAGTAACTTTTTCATCAACTGCATTGAGTTTTAATAAATAGAGAGCGACATACTAACGTATGTCGCCCCCAAAATTATTTTAATTTTTAGTTAATATCTATGATCTGCTATTAATTCAATTCCTTCAAACTGGTTTTGTAGGTGTTTAAAAGGTAATTTGATGGTTCATAACTCATCAAACCAGCATTCTCTGCTCGAAAATAATATTGGATGACAAGGTTATTTCCCTTATTTTCTACCTCACCCCCAAAAATATTATCACCCGCTCGTTTATCGTTCGATTTTCCATTGTCTAAAAGAGCTAATTGCTTAAAAGATGATTCTCCTTCATATCGGTAAAAAACATCAACTCTTTTTGTGAATTTGCTAACCTCCACCTGAAATTTAAATGATTTCATGCTCTTTCCAGACAACCGTTCTCTTTTTAATACTTCTTGAGAAATAAACTTGGGTGGAAAAACCGCTATTGATTGTTCCTTTTTTAGAAATCTTCCTCTTTCATACATTAATTCCTGAATACCAGGTATTTTACTTCTTTTTCCGACTGTCTGTTTTATATTTCCTTTAAACTGATCCCAGTTGTAATATTTGTTTTGGTCATTCGAAATAGGTACTTGTATCATCCTTTGCAACTCTTCTGCTCTTTCCAAATATTTCTCGCTTACAAACCAATCTCGGGTGATAGATCGAATGTGAGAAAGATATGCTTTTTTTCTACTCTCGTCACTTAGTAAATGAAAAATTAGTGGTTTGGATGGATTTTTTGCGTGTAATAATGGATTCATTGTATGCATTTCAGCCAAATCCATATCAGAACCTTTTCCAGTATTTTTCAAACTCCCGAATGCCAAATTCAAATCCCAAATAACAGGATTGAATCGCCCATCTTCTCCCTGATAAAGGAAATAATTTTCGCTGATTTTACCTGAATAACTGCTCATATTGACTACCACATTATTAAATGCCAGCATCCAAAGCGTCAAATCTACATTTAAAATTTCTTGGATTTTCTTGGGTCTGTTATTTAAAATATCAGTCAATTTCATCAACTCATCCCACCCATACTCAGACCTCATTTTAAAATTATCTAAATAACAGCGTACGTCTTTTTCATGATACAAACTTCCATAAACCTGATTATTACAAACCGCAGGTGGATCTGGATATAAATTTGGTTCTACCTTAAAAAAAGAACCTTCATCATCTCCAAAATTATCTTTTAAAAACTTTTTATCTACATTTTCAACATTCACTAAAAGTCCATAGGGCTGTTTATTAATTTTTACATCGGCATAGTTGGCTTTTGGTGCAGGAAAATAACTTCTTGCAATTTCGAACCCTAAAACCTCTCGAATCATACTTGGGTCTCTTCTGGCACTTGACAAATGAATTGTTTGATATCCCTGATGATTTTGGACTCTATTGACTAAGTTTAATTTTATCAATAAATCGTTTCTCTTTTTACCTGGTTCAAAGGCTCTGTCATCAACAATTTGAACACCTACATTTTTATACTTTGCACCATTTATCTCAAGGTTACCAATAAGGAATCGATTACTATTTTTCCTTAGCGTGTCTAGTAGATATTGCCAGTTGTCCTCCGAAAAGGAAAGATTAATTTCCTGAATTTTTGAAACTTCATAGAAGTCCGAATCTCCAATAGTTATTTCCTGAGCTGGCGAAGAAAAAGGAAAAAAGAAAAGACCAAAAAGAAGTAATAGGTAGTGTGGTTTTTTCATACCAAGATTATGTCATTATTGTTGCAAATGTTTAACTCACAATGATAAGAATAATTTAGTCTTTAGAATTCAAATGTTTTAAAATAATTCCTTTTATTATTGCCAACTAAATACAAACCTAATGTATCAATCAAAAATAGCAGGAATTGGACACTATGTCCCACCAATCGTTGTAGATAACAACGAGTTGTCAAATTTCATGGACACTTCAGACGAATGGGTTCAGGAAAGAACAGGAATCAAAGAGCGAAGGTATGGTCAAAAATTTGAACAAACGACGACAACGATGGGCGCCGAAGCGGCCAAAGCTGCTTGCGAAAATGCAGGAATTTCACCTTCGGAGGTAGATTTTATCATTTTTGCCACTTTGAGTCCTGATTATTATTTCCCAGGTTGTGGTGTTTTGTTACAGCGTGAATTAGGAATTACCAATCAAGAAGTAGGTGCTTTGGACATCAGAAATCAATGTTCTGGGTTTATTTATGGTCTTTCTATTGCAGACCAATTTGTAAAGACGGGGATGTACAAAAATGTGTTGCTTGTTGGTGCAGAAATGCATTCGATGGGAATTGATTTTAGTACCAGAGGGAGAGATGTCTCCGTAATTTTTGGTGATGGTGCAGGTGCGGTAGTTTTGCAACCGACTCAAGAAGAAGGGAAAGGTATTTTAACGACCAAACTTCATTCAGATGGAACTTACGCAGAAAAATTGGCTATGATAAATCCTGGCAGTCACGGAAACTATCATTTCAAAAAAATGGGAGAACCGAAAGATTATGATTATCCTGATACAAAATATGGGGAGGTTTTCATGACTCAAAAAATGATGGATACTGGAGCTCAATATCCAAATATGGAGGGACGGTTTGTTTTCAAAATGGCGGTGCAAAAGTTTCCTGAAGTCATCATGGAAGCATTAAATTCATTAAAGCTCACTCCAGCAGATATTGATATCTTGGTTCCCCATCAAGCAAATTTGAGAATTAGCCAATTTGTTCAAAAGGTGATGAAATTGAGAGATGACCAAGTGGTTAATAATATTCAAAAATACGGAAATACAACTGCTGCCTCCATTCCAATTGCACTTTCAGAAGCGGTGCAAGATGGACGAGTAAAAGAGGGGAGTTTAGTTTGTTTGGCCGCATTTGGAAGTGGTTTTACTTGGGGTTCAGCATTAATTCGTTGGTAACAAATCTTTCTGAGGCTTAAGGTGTTATTCTCCAAAATTACGAAATAGATGAGTTCTACTTTGAAACAAGAAAAAGTTTCCTATCAGGTTGAAAAATTAGACTATGCTGACATCCCTCAGCTATCTACGAAAGATAAAAGATACATAAAGGAAGACCAAGCAATTCAACCATTCTACAAATACGCTCCAAATATTGATTCTTTTAAGCGGATTTTTGAAGATAAAAGTTTCCCAAAGGAGAGAAGAAATTTACTTTCCGAGGTTTTAAAGGAACAATATGAAAACTTAGAAATAGACTCCGAAAGTTTTGTTTGGAAATCCATAGAGGATTTAAAAAGTGAAAATACATATACTGTAATTACGGCTCATCAACCAAGCTTATTTACGGGGCCACTTTATTATGTGATAAAGATATTTTCAACGATCAATCTTGCTAAACAACTCAATGAGCGCTATCCAGATAAAAAGGTAATTCCTTTATTCGTAAGTGGTGGAGAGGATCATGATTTTGAAGAAGTAAATCATGCCAATATTTTTGGTAAAACCATTCGATGGCAAAATGAAGAGATGGGATCAGTAGGAATGATGAAAACAGATACCCTTTCTACCCCGCTGGATGAGCTTTTTCAAATTTTAGGTGATTCAGAAAACGCACTTAAACTGAAATCGGTATTTGAAAATTCATATAAGAAATTCGAAAAATACTCAGATGCAGTTGCTGCGATGGTTCATCACCTATTTGGTGGATATGGTCTCTTGGTTTTAAATATGAATCATAAAAAATTAAAGGGTCAATTTTCAGAAATCATTAAGGAAGAAGTTTTAAATGAAGCAACCAGCGAAATTGTTAGAGACACCATTTCGAAATTGGAAAAAGTCAATTATCCGAATCAGGCTTATGTAAGAGATATAAACTTTTTCTACATGAAAGACCAAATGAGAAATAGAATTGAGGCAAGTGAGAGTGGTTACAAAGTGGTAGATAGTGATTTGGCCTTCACCAAAGCTCAAATGATTTCTGAGATTGAAAAGCATCCTGAGCGATTTAGCCCTAATGTGGTCATGCGACCCATCTTTCAAGAATTTTCTCTTCCAAATTTAGCTTATGTTGGAGGAGGAGGAGAAATTGCCTATTGGCTGGAGAGAAAAGAGCAATTCGAATATTATGGCATAAATTATCCTATGCTTATTCGTAGAAATTCTGTTTTATGGATTGATGGAGGCTCCGAAAAGAAAATGAGCAAATTCAATTTTTCTACCTCGGAGATTTTTAACGATACAAATTCTTTGATTAAAAAATTAGTGCTTGAGAGTTCAGAAGAAGAATTAAACCTTGATGCTGAGAATCAAAAGTTGAACGCCATATTTGAGGAAATTACTCAGAAAGCAGAATCGATTGACAAAGGGCTGCAAAATTATATCCAAGCAGAAAAAACTAAACAACTGAAAGTGCTAAAGAATATTGAAGCTAAACTGATCCGAGCAGAAAAGCAGAAATACGAAGTGTCTAATAACCAAGTAACGAAGCTTAAAGAAAAACTATTTCCAAAGGGAAGTTTGCAGGAACGCAAAGACAATTTCATTTCCTTTTACCTAAAACACGGAGAGCAATTCTTCGAAATTTTGAAAAATGAGCTAAATCCTCTCGATAAAAGATTTACTGTGATTTATGCCTAAAATGCTATTCTTCAGCAGTAGCTAAAGGAGCTTTGTTGAATATCATAAGTAAGTCAGAAAGTTTTTCTTTCAAATCTTTTCGTTCTACAATAAAATCAAGAAAACCATGATCTAATAAAAATTCAGACCGCTGAAATCCTTCAGGTAATTCTTGTTTAATTGTTTCTTTAATTACCCTTGGGCCAGCAAAGGCAATCAATGCTCCTGGTTCGGAAAAATTAATATCTCCGAGCATTGCGAAAGAAGCTGTAACCCCACCTGATGTTGGATCGGTTAAAAATGAGAAATAAGGAATACCCGCAGCGGATAATTTGGAGAGCTTCGCAGAAGTTTTTGCCATTTGCATCAATGAAAATGCCGATTCCATCATTCTTGCACCCCCTGTTTTCGAGATTATCATCAAAGGCACCCTTTCTTCTAAGGCAAGTTCAATTGCCTTTGCAATTCTTTCTCCCATGACGGAGCCCATCGAGCCTCCGATGAATTTAAAATCCATAGCCGCAATGACAAGTGGCAATCTATTTACCTTTCCTTTGGCAACTGAAATTGCTTCAGTTAAATTCGTTTTCTTTTTAGCTGCTACAAGCCTTTTATCATAAGGTTTTAAATCCTCCCATTTCAGGTGATCTACGGATTGAATATTTTCAAAATACAATTCATATTTTCCATCAAAAATTATCTCAAAATATTCCTTAGAGCCAACACGCGTATGGTGGTTGCAACTTAGACAAACATAAAAGTTTTCTTTATGATCTTTTTGAGTACTTGTTTCAGAACAATTTGCACACTGAAACCACAACCCTTCTGGGGTTTCTCTTTTAAACTTTGTTGCAGTTTGAATTCCGTCTTTAAACCTTTTAAACCAGCTCTTATCGTCCATATCTATGTAGTTTTTAAAAAAATAGCACTACAGAATTATTTCAGCAGTGCTAAATTAAGATCTTTGCCTCGAAATAGGAATATAAAACTAAATGAAATTAATTTTTAATAACATTCACCTTTCCTTCTTCTCCGAAAGCTTCCTTAGATTTCTTGTTATAGGCACGAGCAGCTTCCTCAGGAGTATCAAACATTCCTAAATGTACAGCCTTAGAATTTACAGAGATAACCGCTCTATATCTTTTACCCTCTTTATAAACTCCAGTATAACCTGTTTTGCTACTGGTTTTTCTCTTTCTACTTGCAGTTGCTCTACTTCTGTAGGCAATATTTTCAAGCCTGCAGTCGAGTTTATTTCCATTGTGAGCACCAACTAACCTATTTGCCTTAGTCTTGGTCTTTTTTAGAAATTTCTCAGCAATGTGTTTATGCAGGTAAATAGTCTCTGTCTTGTAGCTGTTCTTTGTGGTCTTCCAAGTCTTTTGAAAGAATGCACAACCGCTGGAGTGTTTTCGTAAATTGTTGATGAAATCGATTTTCACCAAATACGGGTCAGAGGTTAACCATTCGTAAACTTCCGCATCAAGGATGACATGGTCATCTGCGTTTTTTAATTTTACTTTGTAAAGCACTGTAAAAATTTTTTTGTTTGTATGAACACCAATTCTCAATCAAGCACTAATCAAGAAAGGTAAATAAAAAATTGGATATTGGGTTTCTATTAAGCAGAACTCCTTCAGGAAGAGTAGATTTAAATAAATTGTTGGGTCAAAGTTATAAATTTGGAAAAGCAAATCAAATTTATACACTAAAATTAAAAATTTTAATTCCTAATTATTCCAAAATTAATACAAAGAAGTTGTTAAAAAATAGATTTTAAGCTACAAATCCGGTTTTAAAGAACCTGATTTCTTCAAATTTTAATTCCGTATTGTAGGCTATAAATTGAAATTTTGACTTCTTCGGGCTCGTTAACCTCAAATTTTCGCCTCTAAACTCCATTCCTAATCAACTTCCGTAATAGAAAAATTCCAAATAAAAGTAACGTGAATAAACGACCGAAAATAATAATAAAATATGCCAAATCATCAGATGGATTCATTGGTAGTAGCCAGAAACAGGTTTGGTTGACCAACCAGTACTCAAAAAGATTAACACATAAATGGCGTTCTGAAATTGATGGCATTGTTGTTGGCAAAAATACTGTTTTGTTAGACAATCCTAATTTAACAACAAGATTTGGGTTTGGTAAATCCCCGATTCGGATTATTCTTGGGAAATCAATTCTAATTCCTAATACCTTTTTTGTGAAAAACGGAATAGTAAACTCGATTTTTTGGGAAACTCATGATATTCCAAAATTATTGCTGGATTTAAAGAGCCGAGGACTAAACACAATAATGATTGAAGGAGGCGCTTCTATCATCTCTGAATTTCTATTACAAAATTTGTGGGACGAGGCAAGAGTTTTTACAGTTGAAAAGAAAATCGGTAATGGGATAAAAGCTCCAAAAATTGATCGAAATCCAATCAACACGCATAAAATACTTAGTGATAAATTGGAAATATTTAAGCCTTAATCCTGCTCAAGTTAAACTTCCTTTAAACTATTCGTTTATCACCACTCAGGCTTGTTGAATACTTTTATTGCACTTATTTTTAGGTCACAAACCGCTAAAGATGAAATTTTTTTTCCCTATTATTTTTCTAATTCTTTCAACTTGTAACTCGATTGGGCAAACCGCTGAGTCAATCCCCAATGAATTTGAGTTGCCTGACAAAATTCTTTGGCTAAACTTAGATGAAGCAGAAACGAAATCATTAGAAGCCAACCGAAAAGTGATGTTATTTCTCTACACCGATTGGTGTATCTGGTGCAAAAAGATGGAAAAAACAACTTTTAAAGATGAAACTATTGCAAATTATATCAACAGTAAATTCCTTCCCGCAAAATTCGATGCCGAAAATGAGAAAGTTGTCGAGTTTCAAAATAAAAATTATGCTTTTCAGGATGTAGAACCTAGAGGCGTGCATGAGTTAGCTATGGAATTGATGGGCGGAAGAATCACTTACCCAACCATTGCTTTTTTTGACGAAAACTGGCAACTCATTCAATCCATTCCGAATTTTCATTCAGCAGAAAATTTTGAAATGATTTTGACCTATTTTGCGGGAGATTTTTTCAAAAAAACGCCTTGGACCTCCTATCAAAAAAATTATGTGCCTCTAAAAGAGAAGGAGATTACAGAAATTAAAGAGTAAATCTTTACCAAAACAATCCTTTTTTTCTTTTTGAAGAACTTCTTCTACGAGTGGTTTTAATTCCTAAAACACCAAGCAATCCTCTTGTTACCTCTCTTGCAACTGTTCTCCCAACTTGTTTTGTCAAAGTGCTATCCATAACTTTTTCAATAGTGCTTTTTTCCTTTCTTGGCCTACCCTTCCGTTTTGTCATTTTCTTTTTGTGTTCAACAGAAGAGGCATCCTCGATTTTAGCATTCAAAAGTTCATAAGCACTTTCCCTATCTATTTCTTCATTATACTGAGCAGAAATTTTCGACTTGGAAATAATTGATGAAATCTCCGTTTTTGTCAAAACGTCCATTCTTGATTGAGGCGCCCTTAAAAGACAATGAACAAGGGGCGTTGGGACTCCGTTCTCGCTCAAAACGGTAACGAGTGCTTCCCCAATACCTAAACTGGTCAAAAGCTTATCAGTTTCGTAATATTGCGTAAGTGGAAAATTTTGAGCGGACAATCTAATTGCTTTTCTGTCTTTAGCAGTAAATGCTCTGAGTGCATGTTGTACTTTCATTCCCAATTGACTCAGAACTTCATCTGGAATATCGGTAGGGTTTTGGGTAACAAAGAAAATACCTACTCCTTTTGATCGAATCAATTTTATAATTGATTCAATCTTACTTTTTAGAGTTTTTGTGGCATTGTCAAAAACCAAATGCGCCTCGTCAATAAAAATCACCAACTTTGGTTGTTCCAAATCTCCTTCCTCAGGGAAAGTAGCATAAATCTCAGCTAACAGCTGTAGCATAAAGGTGGAAAACAACTTTGGCTTATCTTGCAAATCAGTTAACCTGACAATTGAAACCATGCCTCTCCCCTGCTCATCAATCCTTACTAAATCTTCAACATCAAAGGAATGCTCGCCAAAAAATTTATTCGCTCCCTGCTGCTCTAATTCGATAATCTTACGAGTAATCGCTCCAACCGAAGCAGTTGAAACACGCCCATACTCAGCTTGAAATTCTTCTTTACCTGCTCCAGTTATAAATTGAAGGACTTTTCTAAAATCTTTTAAATCTAAAAGAGGTAATTTATTATCATCGCAATACTTAAATGCAACTGCCACTACTCCTTGCTGCGTTTCTGTCAAGTCCATTATTTTTGAAAATAATACTGGACCAAATTCAGTAACGGTAGCTCTCAACTTTGTTCCTTTTTCATTAGAAAGCGTCAAAAATTCCACTGAACTTCCTGATGGATTAAATGGAATTCCAATTTTTTCGTGCCGTTCATTAATTTTGGGATGGCCTTGACTTGGCACGCCAATTCCACTTAAATCACCCTTCATATCCATCATCAAAACAGGAACGCCTTTAGCAGAGAGTTGCTCTGCAATTATTTGAAGCGTTTTGGTTTTTCCAGTTCCTGTAGCTCCTGCAATTAAGCCGTGACGATTTAAGGTCTTTAATGGAATATCAACGAGCGTATTGGTCTGGCATTCTCCATTTAGCATAGCACCACCTAAGGTGAACTTTAAGCCTTCCGTCTTATAGCCTTCTTTAATTTCACTAATAAACTTCTCCTTCATGAATTACAATTTTCTCATGTTTCGGACGCCAAAATAAAAAGAGGTTTCACGTTATCATTACGTAAAACCTCTTTTTCTAATATTACTTCTGTTCAAGAATTACTTTTTGTTCGCCATGAACTCTTTTAATTTGTCCTTGTGAACCATCACTTCTTTGTAAGAGTATTTTCCTGTTTCAGGGTTTTTGACACTCTGAACAACTTTGATATAATCTCTACCAGAACCAGCGTTTGCTGCACGTTGAGCAACCCTTGCGTTTTTACTCACTTTAGCCATATCAAGAAGATTTTATAGATTAAAAAATTATTTGATCTCTTTGTGAATCGTGTACTTTTTCATGATAGGATTGTATTTCTTCAATTCCAATCTATCAGGTGTATTTTTTCGATTCTTTTGAGTAACATATCTTGAAGTACCTGGTAAACCGCTTTTCTTGTGCTCCGTACATTCAAGAATGATCTGATTCCTGTTGCCTTTACTTTTCTTGGCCATATTAATAGTATATAAAAGTTATTTAAATTTAACACCTACATTAATGCCTTTCGAACTCAATGATTTTAGGTAATCATAAATACCTAATTTATTGATGTTACGAATAGCTTTTGCAGATACCTTCAAAGTCACCCATTCCTTCGTTTCTGGAATGTAAAAACGTTTCTTTTGTACATTAGGAACAAAACGACGCTTGGTCTTTCTATTCGAGTGAGAAACATTATTACCAGAAATCGGCTTTTTCCCCGTCAATTGACAAACTCTAGACATAATTCTAATTTTATAATATTATGTGACTCGGGCAGGGTTCGAACCTGCAACCTCCTGATCCGTAGTCAGGTACTCTATCCAGTTGAGCTACCAAGCCAAAATTGCAAAAAACTTACCAAAAAGGGACTTTCCCAATTTGAGCGCGCAAAGATAGGTGAAGGTCATTCCAATTTCAAAATTTTTACAATATATTATTTTGTTTCCATTTAAATTTTCACAAAGGTCCAGCCTTTTACGATTTCATCTTTCCATAATTGAAGGAAATAAGTGCCTGCTGGCAATTGACCTACTACTAAATTTATTTTTCCACCAATGTCTGGGTTTGGGATATGTTGTTCGTCATAAAATAATTCACCGAGGGTATTTACTACCTTGATTTGGATTGGATCTTCATTTGGAACAGAATATAAAATTTCAATATCGGTGCTTGCTGGATTTGGATATAAATTAGAAATCTCAAAATCTCCTATTAGATTTACGCAATAATTGTCAATTAAATTCATACTTTTTTCTACGTTTAATCGACCACCGGAAAAGAGCTTTGACTCAAGGCTAATTTTCTTATCAACGCCTGATAGAATGAAATCCTTCATCAAAATGGTTGTTTCAGCAGGATTGTTTTTTGCTCCTGAAATTAATTTGTTACAAGGCAAGCTGTATAGCAAGGAAACCGCCCCTGAGACATAAGGCGTAGATAATGAAGTGCCTGAATCATTTGTTACTCCATTATCTCCTAAAACTTCCATTGCGGTTCCGGGAGCTCCTATATCTATGGTCTCATCCCCAAAACCAGTATTGGATAAATTACTTTGACGATCAACGTTAGCGACTGTTAATAGGTACGGGCTTTGACACCCACTTGGTATATCTCCGACCAGATCTACATTAATTGAAGCGTTCACAGTGGCTACTACAGAAAGTACGCCTTCGATTCCCAAAGAATCAAAAGACATATTCCACTCAGAAGTTCCTTCACATTGGCCTGACGTACCGAAGGAAGAATTGGCTAAAACAACAAAGGCGCCTTCATCACCATTAGTGTCGTTATATAATTGCCTTTGTTTTCTTGCATATCTATATCCTTCAAATACTTCAGAGAATCTAAAAACCTGTAAAAGCATAATTTTTACATTCCAGTTCACACCTGTATGAAATTGATTATTATCCCCTTTAGCGCCAATGATTCCAGATACAGTAGTACCATGATTTTTACCTGCTCTTGTTGGGTCAAACGAAGATGTAGAATACTCAAAATTGTATCCATGGACATCGTCAATGTATCCATTATTATCGTTGTCAATTCCGTCATTGGGAATCTCACCTTTATTAATCCATAAATTTTCTACTAAGTCTGGATGGTCAATGTCAAATCCACTATCTGCAACTGCCACTACAATTTCATCACCCTGGATGGTTGTCCCTCCTGTGGTCACATCCCAAACGTTCTCTACATTAATATCTTGAAGTGCCCATTGATTGAAAAATGCTGGGTCATTAGGCTCTTTTCTCGGTCGAACAAAGCGATCTGCAAATGCATTGGCAACCCCAGATTTTTTATTTAAAGTATTCACTGCAAACTCAACTGAGGTTGAACTCGGAACCAAAAAAAAGAGGTGCATATTCCATTCTTGAATGACTTCTTTATTAAACTCGATTTCAAATCCATTCTTTTCACTGTTAAATTGCTCCATAAATTTTTCGACTTGAATATTTTTTTCAAACCTTATCACTACTTCTCCTTTTACGTAATCAGGTTGAACATTTTGGCCAAAAAGAGTAAGAGCGCAAAGAGAAAAGAAAACCAGTAGGACGTTTTTCATGGACTATTTTTTCAAAGTAAAAAGGGAAAAAGACAGATTTGTTGCACTAGTGGCTATAATTAATATCGAAGTTATTTAAAAATAGATTTTATGATAAAAAATCATACCTAAGGTGACAGATTTTGGTAAGTTTTCCAAACTTTAGCAAGGTAATAAAAGGTAAAATTTAGCTTTCTAATTACCTTCAATTTTTCAGGTCTAAGCTCTATTTTTTACAACGTTCTCTCTAAAAGTCAAGTTTTATTTTTTGAAAATATGGAACAGCATGCAGCATTCTACTTCCATACCATGAAAATAGTTCCCCATCCACCAATTTAATCTGAGTGTTTGGTAGGAATGATTGAAACGCGCGAATGTGCTTTTCTTTAAAAGGAAAAGGCTCAGAGGAAAGTAAAACGATTTCAGGTCTCGCTTCTACTAATTCTTGAATTGATTTTTCTGGATATCTGGTTTCATGGTTGAAGACATTTTCAAAACCAGCTAAATTCATCATGGAATTTATAAAAGTATCACCTCCTGCAACCATAGTGGGTTTATTCCAAATTAAGTAAGCTGCCCTTCGTGATTTTGAGAAATTTATAGAATCAAAATCCGATTTTAGTTTTGAGACTAATCCCAGCGCTTGTTCTTGTTTCCGTACGATTTCTCCTATTTGAAGAATCATTTGAAAAGCGTCTTGAATCGTTTTTATATCACTAATCCAGACTGGAAAAAATTGTTTTAGTTCCTCAATTTCTTGTTTGTTGTTTTCTTCTTTATTGGCTAAAATTAAGTCAGGTTTGAGTGTCTTAATTTTTTCAATATTTAAGGACTTAGTGCCCCCAATTCGAGTTTTATTCCGAAACCAATCTTCTGGATGAATGCAAAACTTGGTAATACCGATCACCTCGTCTTCCAATCCTAAACTACCTAATAATTCAGTTTGAGATGGAACAAGACTAATTATTCTTTTAGGTAGAGATGAAAGTTTAACTTCTTCTCCAATTTGATCTACAAATATTTGATTCAATTTTAATACTTACTTTTTCCATATTCTTTTTCTCCTGCAAGAACTTCAATTTTCAAATGATTTTCAGAAGGAGGAATTGGGCAAGAATAACCATCGGCATAAGCGCACCAAGGATTATAAGCCTTATTAAAATCTAAGACCATTTTTCCATCTCTAATGTCAGATTTTTTTACATCGATATATCGACCTCCACCATAGGAGCTACTTGCATTTGTTTTATCCTTAAAAGGAAGAAAAAGATAATCTCGGTATTGAGGGACTAATCGAAGTTTTAGGTTTTGGTATATGGCAAGTTTATGTTCTTTTCCATCAATTTCAAAAGTCAGCCAACCATATTGAACGTAAGGCTTATTGATGCCGCTAAAGGTAGGCATGTCAAATGATTTTGCTTTTGGCGTTTTTTCAAAAGTAGCTTCAACTTTAAAATTTTCATTCGGATCGAAAAAACGCATGTAGGATAGCGCTTCATCGTTCTGAAGTGGAGCTCTTTCATTTTCCAAAAACTCCTTCATGTATTTTTTACGAAAGTCTTTTATGGATCTATCAAAATTATCTTGAGCAAAAGATAGGCTTGAGAATAATACCAAGGTTAAAACAAATATATATTTCATAGAAAAATGATTATCTATAATCAGGACGAAATTAAAGGCATAAAGATACTTTGAAAACAGGCTTTGATGCTACCTTTGCGAGTTCAAATTTTAATATTAATATGGATTTAACTCCTCTTACTGCAATAGCTCCTATCGATGGAAGGTATCATTCCAAAACTAAGGAGCTCTCTGACTTCTATTCTGAAAAGGCATTAATCAAATATCGAGTAATTGTTGAATTAGGATATTTCAAAGCTTTGGTCGATTTGGGTTTACCTCAATTGAGTGGAATCAATGCAGAAACAATCTTAAAATTGGATGAGATTGTTACAAATTTTTCTTCTGAAAATGCCCAGTCAATTAAGGAGATTGAGAAGGTTACAAACCATGATGTCAAAGCGGTGGAGTATTTCATAAAAGAAGAGTTTGATAAAATTGGTTTGTCAGATTGGAAGGAATTCATACATTTTGGATTGACCTCTCAGGACGTTAATAATACGGCTACTCCTTTGATGATAAAAGATTCGATTGAAAAAGTATTTCTTCCCAATATTGAAAAAATCATTGGAGAATTAGAAAGTTTAGTTGATGAATGGAAGGACGTTCCCTTATTGGCGAGAACTCATGGTCAGCCTGCCTCCCCAACGCGTTTAGGAAAAGAATTTGAGGTTTTTGTAAAAAGATTGAAGATTCAATTGGAGCAAGTGAAAGCAGTTCCTTTTTCGGCAAAATTTGGTGGTGCTACTGGGAATTTCAATGCGCATTATGCAACCTACCCTGACATCGAATGGCATACTTTCGGCAATCAATTTGTAGAAAATTATTTGGGGCTTTCTCGTTCACATCCAACTACTCAGATCGAACATTATGATAACTTAGGAGCACTTTTTCATGGACTTTCTCGAATCAATACAATTCTAATTGATTTTTGTAGAGACGTTTGGACTTATGTTTCGATGGATTATTTCAAACAGAAAGTCGTAAAAAATGAGGTGGGCTCATCAGCAATGCCACATAAAGTGAATCCCATTGATTTTGAAAATGCAGAAGGAAATTTAGGAATAGCAAACGCCATTTTTGGCCACTTAGCGGAGAAATTGCCCATCTCTCGATTGCAAAGAGATTTGACTGACAGCACCGTTTTGAGAAACGTTGGAGTTCCAATGGCTCATACCTTGATTGCCTTCAAATCTATTTTAAAAGGCCTAAACAAACTGTTATTAAATGAGTCAAAAATTCAGGCAGATTTAGAAGCCAATTGGATGGTTGTTGCTGAGGGTATTCAAAACATTTTAAGACGGGAAGGATATCCAAAACCTTATGAAGCATTAAAAGCACTAACACGAGGAAATCACACTATTAATTCAGAAGTAATTTCGAATTTCATTGATGACCTGGACGTATCGGATTCGATTAAAAATGAATTAAAAACCATTACCCCTCAGAATTATGTTGGAAAATAGAGTTTGAAGTTGTTTAAAAACTCATTGATTGGCTGCAAGCGGCAAATTTAATCCTGAATTACGTTAAAAATCCTCGTTGATGCTAAGGCATCAACTGTGGTTTTTGCCTTATTCAGAATAAAATTTTCTCGCTTTCGCGAAATCATGAATT
>CALDSS010000067.1 GCA_937924495.1 uncultured Saprospiraceae bacterium | reverse complement strand
GTTTCGAGAGAGTAATCCATATAATTTTCAATCATATCAGGTCGGTCATCTACTGGCTCTGTGCAAGAATTTTGTGTGGGATCGCAGACGAATTGTGTTTGAAATCCTTGAGTCGGGGTATCATTCAAACCATCATCTGCATCACAATCGGCAATACCTAACAAGCCACTCAAACCATCACCAGAAATATGACGAAGCCCTAAATAATGCCCTACTTCATGAACAGAGGTTCGGCCTTCCATTGGAAGAGAACCAATTTCGGGAGTCACGTAAGTTTTGCCTGTTCCAAAAGTTCTATAATCTACTACCACACCTTCCAATTCTTTTGAAGGAGCTTCTGCCCCAGCAGGCCAATTAGCTAAGCCAGCAGGCGGGTAAGCATATCCTAAAACTGGACTTCCCTGACCCGGTAAAATACTTAACGGTCCAATTTTACAAACCCAAATATTCAAAAAGTGATTTGTATCAAAAGCATCACTTCCACCTTCTGCAGATTGTTTTACCTCATCTGGCATACCAGGACTGGTCAAAGAAAAAGTAGGCGCAAACTCAGCTGTCGTCTGAACTCTTACCACATCTACTAATTCAAACTCAATTCCAGGATCACCTGCCACATCACTAAAAATAGGACGCATATTAGAGGTATCAGGATTTTGTCTGCGGTAACAACGATTGAGTTCCGCAATTTGATTTTCAATGTCTGACATTGGAATGTTTTCCTCATTCTGTTTCCAAACAACATGCACTACAACAGGAATGGTATAAATGTCATTGATGCGAGGACTGACGCTGTTTTGAATGGTATTGAAAGTCTCATCCACAGCAGTTTTGTAACCAGGAAATTGAGCTTCCATTTGATGAACGCCTAAGTCATGTAAACAAGGCATAAAAGTTTGTGCCGTCGCAATCATGCAAACCATGAGCGAAGCAAAAAGCAGTGTTGCTTTTTTCATAATGGTGATTTTGAGAAACCACTAAGAGCATGTTTAAACTTCCAATCAATTGGCTACAAGTGGCAAATTTCATTCTGAATTGCGTTAAAAAGCCTCGTCGATGCTAAGGCATCGCCTACGATTTTTGCCTTATTCAAAACAAAATTTCCTCACTTTCGCTCAATCATGAAATTTTAAACAAGCTCTAAATCGGTTTCGGTTAGAAATAAACTTTTTAAAATTTCTAACTCTCTTGGATGGGTGTTTTTTTTTCGAAGTTGTTGAAAAGTGGAGGTTTGATCAACTTCTTTTGAATTGAACGCTCTTTGGTAGGAATACTGGTGGAGACATCAAAAGTAATTTTAACCTCCCTTCTTGCGAACATTTTTTTAGTTTTTAACTTATGATTCACATGAAAAGTCTTCCAACATTCATTGGAGTAGATTATGGGTCAAAGTTGGCAGGAACAACTGCTGCTTGTTTTTTTGATGGAAATCAATTTCATTTTTTCCAAAGTGAGAAAAAGAAGGATGCAGATGCTTTTTTGGAAAAAGTAGTTGAAGAGATTCAACCAACCTATATTTTTCTCGATGCCCCGCTGAGTTTGCCCGGTGCTTTTTTCAACCAATCAGACGACTATTTTTATAGAAAAGGAGATCGAGCAGTACGTGCCATGTCTCCAATGTTTTTGGGCGGACTTACCGCAAGGGCTATGCGGTTAAAATCTATTTTTGAAAAGAAGGAGATTGAAGTTTTAGAGGTTTATCCCTCGCAATTACTGAGAGTCCTTTTCCCCGAAAGGGGTTTCAAAAAATCAAACTATGATGTGAAGGAAATTTATAATTGTTTAAAAACTAAAATTGAAAATTTACCTACAAAAACGCCTTCCAATGCTCATCAATTAGACTCGCTACTTTGCTGGTATTCGGGTTTTAGATATTTTCAAAAAGAAGCGATTTTTTATGGGAATGAGAAGGAGGGAGGAATTTGGGTTTGAAAAACGGCCGCTTTGCTGACGGAGGACGGCCGTTACACTGACGGAAGACGGATTTCTCGTCTCTAAAATCTTACTTCCGCTTACTGATTTTATTATTCGAAATATTTTTCTGGCGAGTACATTTAAAATTTCCTAACCCGAAATTTCTTTTTTTAGCATGCTTGGTCGCTCTGCCCTGTACACGTTCGCGCCACATTTTCCAACTGGAAAGTTTCATTTCTTGACGCATTAGTTTGATCACATCTGATTCGGGTACGCCGAAGTTGTATTCTATCGCATCAAACGGCGTTCGATCCTCCCAAGCCATTTCGATGATGCGATCTACTGCCCGCTCATCGAGTTCATATTTTTTCCGAATTTTCATAAAAGGCTAAACATCAATTGTCAACTCTTGTTTGAGCAATTATGAAAAAATCTCAACTACCAGAAAAAGTTTGCCCAATCTGTGAGCGCCCTTTCAAATGGCGCAAGAAGTGGGAACGCAACTGGGAGGAGATTAAATATTGTAGCGAACGCTGTCGTAGAAATAAAAATCGAACATCATGAAAAATTGGAAATATTATGTGCTGTGGATTGCCGGAATTTACAATCTGCTTTGGGGAGCCTCAGTAATTATTGCTCCAAAACTGTTCTTTAATCTAAGTGGAATGGCTTTGCCAAATTACCTGATGATTTGGCAATGTGTCGGGATGATTGTCGGCGTTTACGGCATTGGATATATTATTGCTGCCTACAAACCCAACGTGCATTGGCCCATCGTTTTAGTTGGGTTTTTAGGAAAGATATTTGGGCCAATTGGTTTTGTATGGTACCTCGCGCAAGGAGCCTTTCCCGCTGAGTTTGCACTCACCATACTTTCCAATGATTTGATTTGGTGGATTCCCTTTGGGAAGATTTTGTGGGATGCTTGGGAGTCAGGGGAGATTCAGAAGACGTTTTCTTTTGAACCACAAAAGGCATAAAAGGGTCACAAAAGAATTTTAAATAAACTTATGTGCTTCTTTTGTGCCTTTTGTGGTTCAGAAAATTATATCGTCTGCTTGTGATCAAATGCCTCCAAGTAGTCCCCAACTTTACGTAAGAAAGAACCACCTAAAAATCCATCCACCACTCGGTGATCATAGGACAAAGACATAAACATCATCTGACGAACAGCGATTAGGTCACCATATTCAGTCTCAACCACCGCTGGTTTTTTGCGAATCGCACCTACTGCCAAAATCGCTACTTGTGGTTGGTTGATAATGGGCGTTCCCATCACATTACCGAAAGTACCAACATTGGTTAAGGTGAATGTTCCACCTTGAATATCTTCTGGTTTCAATTTATTGGCACGCGCACGGGTTGCTAAATCATTGACTTTTTTGGTCAAGCCCAACAAGTTTAACTGATCAGCACCATGAATAACTGGAACAATTAAATTTCCACTTGGCAAGGCCGCAGCCATACCGATATTCAAATCCTTTTTGACGACAATGTTAGTACCATCAACAGATACATTCACCATCGGAAAATCACGCAATGCCTTGGCCACTGCCTCCACAAAAATGGGAGTGAAAGTAATTTTCTCCCCATACTTATTCTTAAAATCTGCTTTTACGCTATTTCTCCAATTGACGATATTGGTCACATCTACTTCTACGAAAGAAGTCACGTGTGGAGAAGTATGCTTTGACATCACCATGTGGTCGGCGATGAGTTTACGCATACGATCCATTTCCACTATCTCCGTATTTCCACTCACACTAACTGCCGATGGAGAAGATTGACCAGACGCAGCAATTGAGGTCGGTTTTGAGACCGCAGCCGGTGCAGCACCATTGGAAGCAGGGGCAGCAGTTCTATTATTCAAATAGTTTTTAATATCATTTTTCGTAACTCTGCCATTCATTCCACTTCCGTGAATTGCATTCAACTCATCTAAACTTACTCCTTCTTGTTTTGCAATATTTTTCACCAAAGGAGAATAAAATCGCTCACCAGAAGTAGTCGGAATAGTTGCGGTTACGGCTGTGGCCAAAGTTGCTGTTTCGGCTACCCCAACTGGAGTAGGAGCAGCGGCTGGTTCGGGTTTTGGAGTAGCATGGCCATTAGACGCTCCGTTAGATGCCGCAGGAGCAGTTGTCTCTTTCACACTCGGAGATGCCTGTACCTCTTCGCCTTCCGTTGCGATGACGGCAATTGTCTCACCAATTGGCACTACATCATTTTCCTTAAACTTAATTTCTTTGATTACTCCAGCCACCGGAGATGGTACTTCTGAGTCAACTTTATCGGTAGCGATTTCCAAAATCGTTTCATCCAATTCTACGCTATCACCTACGTTTTTGACCCATTTCAAAATGGTGGCCTCCATTATACTTTCGCCCATTTTGGGCATGATAAGATCTACTTGCGCCATTTACTTTTTTTTCTTTGGTTAGGTTTCCAAAATAAATCCTTGGAGAGCGTGACAAATTTACAACAATCAAAGATGCAAACAAAGCAAAGGAATAAGCGGTTTACCGAAAGTCATTTTTTTTAGAAGAAAATCGAATTTTATTTGGCTATAAAAACCGTTTTCGAAACATTTGAGAAGTTTAAATTTCTAAATCCCAGAAGGAACGAACAATATTTTGTTGATCGTAAGCTCTTTGAGTAATTACAAAATACCAAACCGCTATCATTAAACTACTTAATAGATAGGTCATATTCAACGCAGCGATACCAATAACCTGAGCAAATAGGAACAAACCAAGTAAATAGAAAAAAACAGTCACTAAGTACTTTGCCCTTTCTTCTGATGGAGAAATGACGGAATGAATCATTCCGCTCAACGGTTGCCATACTCCAAGTATTAGATAAGTGTAAAGCGATAAAAAAATACCATCGCCTCTAGTGAAAACCGTCAGGAGGATTCCTAATCCAATGAATAAAAATAGGATGGATTGAATAGCGTAGTCAACTTTCAAAAACGTCTTCATAAAAATTGAATTTGCTGCAAGTTACAGCAAATTCAATTAAGTTTCAATATTTTTTGAAAGTTTAGAAAATTACATCACTCAACTAAATGAGCAGTAGCCGCTTGTAGTACTTCCCTTGTCTCTGATGTATTTCTATGAATGAAGGCAATTACCTCACAGTTTTCAGGAACGAATTCAGCAGGCACTTCATAGGTGAAGGAATTTTTGACGTTACTTCCTTTAAGCGTTACTTGATTTGAAAGATCCTCTCCTTCAAAAGAAGTGATCATATCTCGCAAAACATGCTTGTGTACATAATCTGAAACCCAACCATCGCCAGGAGCGTTTACATCTAATTGATAATCTACAATGCCACTTTCTGCAATCATAATTGAGAGTCTAACATCAGCTGGCAAATCTTTTACCACATCAACAAAAACATCCATTGTTAATTCACGAGATGCTGAATTATACGTGTGATCAATTACTAGAAAAGCTGAAGTTTCTTCCTCTAATTCAGACGTGATTTTACCCGGCCATTGCTGCAAACCAACAAATAAGCTATTTGTGGTAGAAAGTTCGCGATTGATAGTAGCTGAAGGATAAGCAAATGGTTCTCCACCAAAATATTCTTCTGTTAAGCTAATACCATCTTCGCATCTTAAATCAAATCGTTGCTCTGGATGCCAGTTGTTTTCTTTTGAAAAGAATCCAGCGTGAATAGAAACCGCAATTAAATTATTAGGATAGATTTCTAAAAGATTTCCTAATTCTACACTCCCTCCAGGACAGTTTTGACAACCAACACCCGTAAATTCTTCAATCAAAACCACTCTATCACTCACTACGGCGTCTGGGATTGTAGGCATGATTTCTTCACAGCCCGAAAAAACGAGGATTATAAAAATAAGGGTGATGAATATATTTTTCATAAAAGCTTATTTCTTGATTTTTAAAAATTAGAATTAACAGTCAATCGAACTCCACTAAATGCAGGTTCTAAACGGCAGATACCTCCCGAACAAACAACCCCTTCTACTTGCTTAATATAACTTGCAGAAAAGCGGTTGTTTTTATAGGTATAGAAAACATCTACTCTTGGGTAATTTATGGCCAATCTTTCACCGTTTTCATCTATTGGTGAATTTTTTCCTGGAGCAGCATTGTACATATCAGAAAGGGTGAAGGTCCAGTTTGGAGCCATACTAAACTCCGCTAAAATAAATGCCCAATCACCATAGTCATGTCTCACACCTTTATCATCTGCCCCTGTACGCATATATTGCGCTTCGATTCTTAATGATTTTTTTCTATTGAACTTATAGAGGTATTCGACATAAGGAGTTATCGTTTCTACGTTTGGCACCCCTGGTTTAGCCTCAAACCTATTTTGGTTATAAACCTGCATCTGCACACCAGCGAGCACCTGAAATTTTCGTCGTTTTTTATACTGCACTTCCGTGAAAATTTCGCGATAGAGTTGCTCTCCGTCCAAATCTTTTATGTCTGAAAAATTCGCGTTCAAAGAAAGTTTTTTACTCACTCTGTACCGCGCATCAACCTGATAAGCTAACTCTCCGATCTCTTGAGTTGCAGCATTATATCGAGCCAATAATCGGAAAGTATTTACTCGCGTTACTGGTGGCAAGAAATTAATCAAACCATCATTCAGTTTTTCTAACCTTAGAAATGGATTGGAACGAAAGACAAAATTTTCAGTACGTTTAAAATCTACCGTCAGCGCTAATTTATTTTTAGCATAACTACCAGAAGCGTACAATAATGATCCTGGCTCAAAAACAAATCTATTTACTTCTGGTAACGGATTGAAGATAGCTTCACCTGTTTTATACGCTGCCTCAGTGTATAATGAAATTGGCCCATAAGTCAATGTATTATATGCTGAAAGCGCGAAGGTGTTGTATTTTGCCCCAATTCTATTAGATGAAGAATAGGTTGCCAATGCACTCACCAACTCTTGTGCCTGACCATCACTCAAAGTTCGATTTACCACTCCAATTCCAGGCGCCAAAGAAACTGGCCTTAAAGAATCACCTACCATCAAAAAACCATCCAATGCCGCTCCTTTAATAACTGAATCATGTAGATCGAATTGTCGTTTTTGCCTTCCGGTAAATGCTTTGACTTTCCAATCAGGTGTCAAGTCATATTCTAATTTGATTCCTTTTAAGGCCTGATCAATTAGCAATCCTCGCTCCTCGTAGGCTCGATAGATGATACCACTTCCAATCTGATCGTAGATATATCCTCCAGTGATTTTTAACTTCTGGATTTGCTTACTTACATACCAACGACCAATTCCTTCATCGGTATAAGAACCTAATGGGGTGAGAATGTTCGAATTGTTAAACATGTCGAATCGCACCCCTACATCAAATCCCCAATTACTATAATTCAGACTCATCCAAGTGTCCGCACCAAATAACTGATGATCATACTGTGGCGTATTGAATGCTCCAATCAAAGAATCTCTAAAAAAGAAATTACCAGTAGATTGAAGATTACCCGTAATTCTTGCTCCTTTTTGAGCCATTAATCCTGATCCGAATACGAAACAAGTTAATATCAAAAAGTATTTTTTGTAATGTTTATACATCGTTTTGATTTTATAAAAATTAGCTCTTTCTAATTCAAGGCTTCAAAAATAGTTAATTGAAGGTTAAAGAAATTTCAATAGATAGGGATTAACCTATTTTTGTTGGGTTATGTCTGTAACCTTCTAAACTTTATATCGGTCATTGTGCGTGCCTATCTTATGAAGGGCGCAAATTTGCCCCCAATTCTTCTTCCCAAAAAACTCAACCGAATCAAACGTCTTTAAAAAAACATAAAATTAGCCTTCGTATGAAATTTGTATCTAAACTTTTTACGCTTGCCTTCTTAGTTCTTTCAGTTTCTGTTTTTGCGCAAGATAATGCAGCACTTCCAAGTGTTACTGTAAAACAGCTTGATGGAAAATCACTTGATTTAGCTGACTTTGGGAAAAATGGTAAAATTACCGTGCTTGCTTTTTGGGCGACTTGGTGTTCTCCATGTAAAAAAGAATTGGATGCCATCAATGATATTTATGAAGATTGGCAAGAAGAATATGATGTAGAATTGTTGGCAATAACGATTGATAATTCGCGTCAATTGACAAAAGTACCTGGCGTTGTAGCAACTAAAGGTTGGGAATTCGATGTACTTTCTGCCGACCAAAATGAAATTCAAACCGCACTAAACTTCCAAACTATCCCTCAGACTTTTCTGATAGACCAAGAAGGAAATATAGTTTATTCACACTCCGGCTATGTGCCTGGCGACGAAGACTCATTGGAAGATGAGATCGCAAAAATCGCTAAATAGCATCGACCTACTACTAACAAACATTCTATGAAATACATGCGAATCCGTCAATAGTGCGGGTTCGCTTTTTTTTATGAAGGTGTTCTCTTCGACTACGCTCGGAGAACACCTTCATTCTTTTAGCTTCATTTCCTACCTTCGTAAAAAAAAACGAAATATCATGAAGCATTTCACGCTGCTCTTCTTTGCCCTTTTCTTGTTGGCAAGCTGCAATCCAACTTCTAATTCTGATTCTTCTGAAAACTCAGAAACACCGCCAACCAAAGCCATCTCAGAAATGTCTGATGACGAATTGCGAACTTATGCCGATGAGTTAGCGCACAAATACATCATCGCTGATGGCCACGTGGATTTGCCCTACCGATTGGGCACTCGCTTTTTCAGAATGTATAAAGAACTGATTGGTATTCCTATAGAAAGTAAGGAGGGTGATTTTGATTATAAACGTGCCAAAGCAGGTGGTTTGGATGCGCCATTCATGTCTATTTATATTCCAGCTGCTTATCAAAAATCAGGTGGCGCAAAAATTTATGCAGATTCACTCATTGGCATGATTGATTCTATTTCAAACGCACATCCTGACAAATTTCAGATTGCGGTTACTGCTGATCAAGTGGAGGCGAATTTCAAAAAAGGAATTATTTCTTTGCCGATGGGAATGGAAAATGGGGCGCCAATTGAAGAACTTTCTGATGTAAAATATTATTACGACAAAGGCATTCGGTACGTGACTTTGACACACTCAAAAGATAATCAGATTTCAGATTCTTCTTATGATACAACGGGCACGCACGGTGGCCTGAGTGATTATGGAAAATTAGTAGTTGCCGAAATGAATAAGGTGGGAATCATGGTGGATATTTCCCACGTCTCTGATAAGGCATTTTATCAGGCCATTGAAATTTCAAAAGCGCCAGTAATTGCTTCTCATTCTTCTTGTCGAAAATTTACGCCTGGTTGGCAGCGAAACATGGGAGATGATATGATTAAAAAGTTGGGCGAAAAAGGGGGCGTGATTCATATCAATTTCGGTTCTACTTTTTTGGATTCAAAAATTAAAAGATCTGCAGATAGCTTGAGGACAGTGATGAAAAATATTTTAGCAGATAAAAAATTGGAACCAGAAGATTCACTTGCCCAACCTATCATTGATGCCTTCAAAGCCAAGCATCGAGACGATCTTTACTCTGATGTAGAAATGGTGGCTAACCACATTGATCATGTCCGTGATTTAGCTGGCATTGATCATATTGGTATTGGTTCTGATTTTGACGGCGTTGGAGATTCTTTACCAACTGGTTTGAAAGATGTTTCTGCTTATCCTAATTTGATTTTTACACTTTTGAAACGCGGCTACTCGGAAGAGGATATTGAGAAAATTTGTTTTGGAAATACAGCAAGAGTTTGGCGGCAGGTAGATAAAGTGGCGGCACAGATGTAATGATTTTCAGAAATTAAACTCCATTAATGAACGAAAAATTCGAATTCCTTATCGTCCAGCTCATTGAAAAGGGCTATGCCGTTTTGGATGATTTTATTCCTGAAAAAGTGGTAAAATCATTGGCTGAAAATCTTCATAAGCGATTCAGTGTTGGTGAAATGAAAGAGGCTGGCATTGGGCGTTCTAATGATTTTCAGAAAAAAGAAAATTATCGATCTGATGTCATCAGTTGGCTGGACAATGATACAGATCAGGAAGCAGAAAGAATTTTTCTGGACTTGATAGATGGTCTGATGCAATACCTCAATCGCACTTGCTACACTTCATTGAAAACTTATGAAATTCACTACGCGATGTATAAGCCAGGCACTTTTTACAAACGTCATCTTGACCAGTTTCAAAGTGATTCTGGGAGACAATTTTCGGTAGTGAGTTATCTCAATGATGATTGGCAACCTGAAGATGGTGGCGAATTAGTGCTTTACACTAATGAAGGAGAAATCACCGTTTTGCCGAAAGGCGGAAGAATTGTCTTTTTTAAAAGTGATGTCTTGGAGCATGAAGTTAAGACTGCTCATCGGGAACGCTTGAGTTTGACAGGATGGTTGAAGAACGGTTGACACTTCGGCTACGCTCAGTACAAGCGGCCACTTCGCTGATGAAAACTGTAGTAGGGGAAATTCATGAATTTCCCCTACTACAGAAAACCCATCCCATAAAAAAGAAACCCCTCACGAGGAGGGGTTTTCCAAAATGATAAAAAAATTATCATCCCGCTTTCCAAATAGTTAATTCGTTGCGGTTCATAGTTTATTTCTTTGTCAAAGGGTTTAGGAAAAATCGGAGGGTTGGTGCTCAAAAAATAAGCACCAACTCCGATCTATGGGATTATAATAAAAACAGTACGATGGGGTGCTCAAACCCCGAGATTATAATTTGTTAGCCTCAAACTGAGGAGAAAAAAAAGTCAGGCAGTGAGTGGGAAACCACCACCTGACAAAGAGTTTATTCAATTAATAACATCTTTTTCACACCAACGAATTCGGTAGTTTGCAATCGATAGTAATAAATGCCTTGCTGTAGCAAATCGCTTTTATCTAACATCTCTTGATTCATACCTGCATCGTATTTTTTAGTAATTGTTTGAACTACCTTTCCAGATACATCGGTGATAACCAGTTCCGCTTCAGCTGCTTTTGGCAAATAGAAACGAATCATCGTCCGATTGCTAAATGGATTTGGCTCATTCTGGAAGAGCTGGATACTTGCAAATTCTTCAGTTGTATTTAGTTGAACTCCTATCATTTCTCCATTTTGGAGATATGCTTCAGATTGCGTCACGCTACCGTCCATCCAGATTTCAGAAGTGGTTTCACCTGCTTTCATCGTTTTAAAAACAAGAGAGAAAAGCACTTCTTCGTTGCCAATGGATCTGGCTGCAGCAGAATGCCATGAAGTGTTGAGAATTCCGTTTTCGACGAAAGTCTTACCAAAATTCTCGTCTCCTGTCATGACGCCAGGGATGACTTCCATTAACTCCAGAACCGTTTCATCAAATTGAATCGTCGTTTGATAACCCATTAGGTTTTCAAAGTTTTCAGCAGTAAAGTCAATCTGAACTTGCTCACCTCCTTCAAAAGAAAGATTAGATATATTGAAGGTCAGATGTTTTTCAAATGTTCTATCTTCTACAGTGCCAATATTTGACATATCTGCATCCCCATTTAGGTCACCAATTTTGATTCCTACAAAATCTACTTGTTCGGCTCCTGTGATGTCATTCACACTATACAACTCTGGGAATGTCTCATACCAAGGGTTGGTGTGGATTGGGAATACATAATTTTTATGCACAAATCTCCAGGAAGTATTATTAGGCAAATCATCTGTTCTGTGTAGAACGAGTTTCTGAAGTGCTACGATATCAAGTGTTGTAATGGTACCCGATTTATTGGCATCCGCTGCAATCAACTTATAAGGTGATGTCAATGGTGCTTCATTGAGTACATGTTTCGAGATCTGAATAATATCAAACGTTGAAACTCCATTTCTGAAGTCGTCATTACAGAATGGATAGACGGAATAATCGTTTCCATTTTGCAATCCTTCAAAGACAAATTGCCCATCGGCATCTGTCATTGCAGGCGCCATATTGGCATCATTGAGAGAGATTTCGATATTTTTGATAGGCTCATCGTCTTCATTTTTGATACTTCCTGCAATACTTGGCCTATTAATAGGAGATTGACATGCATCAAAGTTATCTTGAACTTCTACTTCTGCAATACAGAAATCATTGTTATTGAATTCATCCCATACATAGAGATTCACCATGTTAATTCCTGTATCAACACAAGTGAAAATCTTACAAGTATCATCAATATCTACGCTAAAGCTGAGTCGAACAGGTCCTCCACAATTATCAATATTACCTTTATCAATCATACGAGCTTTGATAGTCGCGGTAGCCCATGTACGGTTTAATTCAACTTTCAAATTATGGCATATTGCCGTCGGCGCTTTCACATCTCGAACAATAATTGGAACATCACAAGAACTCGAATTGCCGCAGCCATCGCTGGCAATAATCGTCACGTCATAATTACCAGGAGCAACATCATTAAATGTTCCAAAGTCATCAAAATCGCCAGTTACTTCAAAGGTTATATCAGGGCTGCAATCAGTCACAGAAGTAGGTTCATCAATTACCACTGTTCCAAGACAGTTGGCGTCTGCATCTACAACAATATTTCTGACACAAGTCATCGTTGGCCCTTGACTATCCATTACAACCAACTCTTGTCTGTGTGTCCAAATTCCATCTGAATTAGCAACATCTGGATTATATACACACCAGTCAATTATTTTCCAGTTTCTAAAAAGTTTAAAACAAGCACCTTCTACTCTTTCAAAATATTCATCTTCATGACCTACAAAAAGGTCTGCGCAGAAATTTCTAGAGAAAGTAGGATAACTATAAAGTGACGTGAGACTATCGACATCTAATCCTCTTCCGCAATCATCCATGAAGGTTGTATCTCTTGGCCAAGTGATCGTTCTTGGATCAAATGGATTTGAGTTGGTTACATCAATGACTTGAGTACATCTTCTTATGCCTCCTGTTGTTGTGATTTCGAAACTTCTAACTACTCGACCAATCCCACATCTGTCTCGAAGATCTCTATCTGTAGGAGTAATATTGCTTGATGAACACCCATTGGCTACTGTAGCATTTCCTGTTAGCGTAAGATCATTGATATCATCTGTACAAGTAATTGTAATGTTCGGTGGACAGGTCAATGTTGCTGAAATTTTATCATCAACTCGCACTTCTACATTACAATCATTAAAATTATCAAAACAGTCATAAACTCTTATATCGACATTTATTGGAAAAGTTAAATCATCACAATCAAAAGTGATGGATGGTTCAAAATCTCCATCTGGTCTATTGCTCCTTTTTACCTCAAATCTATCAAGACAACAATTGTCATAACTACCCGCATCAAAGGAAGTAGCTGGAACGGTTGCCGTGCCTGTTGAAGTCAAAGACGTTGTTAAAAATTCTACACAAACTGGTACTGGTTCAGTTTCATCTACCACTTTCAATTCAGTGGTACAATCGGTATCATTTCCACAACTATCTCTTGCTATATATTTAATGTCATACACCCCAATCGGAAAACCAGAGATTGTACCTCCATTATCATTGATAGAACCAAAAAGTGTATTGATGTTCACTATGAAACCACTACAATCATCGCTAATTGAAAGTGGAGGAAAATCCACCGTTGCTGTACAATTTGAATTAGCAGCACTTACCACCAAATCAGCAGGACATGTGATTTGGGGAGGAGTAGTATCTTCAAAAAGAATGACTTGCGTATGCTCAATTGGGTTTACGCCTGTTACTAATGGCGAGCACCAATCCATGACAGTCCATTTCCTTAAAATCTTTTTACCAATACCGCAGGTTGTGAGTACATGATCTTCATGGCCTACATTTAGCATACATGCATTTCCTTGTAAAACTGAACCTCCATCAATTTTTGGGAAACCCAAACTATCTGGAATTGCATCTGTCATCGGTTGCGAACAATCCAATGCTGGTAGTGTCATTCCATCATAATTAGGTGGAAAGGTCACTGAATTCAAGGTTTTTCTCACATACTTAATTACTTGGGTGCAAGTACCTGAGGTATTTCCGTGGCTATCTTCTGCTTGATACGTTCGCGTGATTATCTCTACTGTTCCATCTGCTCTTCCGCAACTAAAGTTATCAGAAGTGAAGTTTAACAATTTAGGAGTTACACTCCCCTCACAATTGTCAATTGCCGATGGCCCTGGAATCGTATTAATATCAATAGTACAACTAATGGTGATAGTATCTGTCATTGTACAAATACTCTGAGGTGCACCATTCACATCTACAGGACTTGTTATTTCCCATAGATAATTACCCATGTCAGTATTCGTGTGCCCATAAGTCACTAATACATAAGTACCAACGGGAAGCGTCACGTCTAACTTTGGGTTATTAGCAATACTACTGCTTGCCTCATCTGCGGCCAATAGATTCGTACATGGATTTGATGGATCAAAAGAACCCGTATAAATCGCTGCATCAAAGTTGGTTCCTACTGTTGCATTTACCAATTCAAAAGAATAAGCACCAAATGCAGTTGTAGTGAATTCTAATGTTTCATAATATGCATTAGTAGCTGCACCAGAAAGCATACAGCTTGACGGAGTAGTCCCTTGCGGAAAGGCCATTGTTGGCTGATATCTGTCATCTCCAACTCCAACATGCCCTGAAGCAGCATTTGTTTTGTATGAATTTATGGTACAATCAATTACCGGTGCCAATTTGTCTTCGACAGTCAAATAACCCCAACAATAATTACCTGAACATTGATCTACTACTCTTACAGTGAGTTTCTTATTTAAATGAGAAGCACCAACCGTGTTTCCAATATTGGTTCCACCATCAAAGACAATCACATCAAACATATCATAAGTTCCAAACGAACCTTCCAATACCTGATCAGGAAGTACTTCCGTATCACAATCGTCGTCTAAGGCAATATTTATTTGATCATTACAACTCAATGCTCCAATTCCTCTGATAAGTGGAATTTCTAAAGTGTCAGTTGCAACACACCCTGTTGAATCATTTATAGCAACCTCTAAGGCCACCATTCCCATTTGTCCATTCGCCACTACTGAATTATCAATGGTTGGCGTAAAAATTGGATTTTGAGCAAATCGATTATCAAAATTTCCACCAAAACCCGCATCAGAGTTTATTATTGACCACGAAAAACTATTATTATTAGTACTACCTGAATTAACGTTTGTTTGCAGCTCAATTGGTTGTTGCGCACATGCATTTCCAGATATTGCCGCACCACCAATAGAAGCTGATGCTGTTATCTCAGGGGTAGGGTTTATAGTTACTTTGAACGGATGATTATACTCACATACTGCCTTAGGTCGCCCCATTGAATCTAAGGTCATCAAATATACTTGTAGTCGATAACTTACCATTACTGGTATCACTAAATTCATGGGATTACCTATACCGATAGTATCGGAATAAGTAGGTGCAAAATCAGTATTGAGCATTCCATCCTGCGAGCTAATCAGTGTTCCTGTAGAAACGTTAGCCGAAGAAGTGTTCATATCTACAACGGTTCCGCCAGTAATATTATAGCGAAGGAAATAATCACCAGGCATATTTGCTCTAACAGAATCAAGATTCACTACTTGAACCATGTTAAAACTAAAATCGGTGTCAACTCCACTCATGTTTTCTTGGCAGAGATCGATATTACTGCCTATCGGAATAACCGTTTTCTGATATAATGGCAGCGCAATTCCCTTGTTACATTGAGCTATTTGAGCTGACAAATTGGTTGAAAAAAGGCCTACTGTTAAAAATAAAAGAGTAGGTAAAATTGGAGGGTATAGCGGTCGGCTAACCCAGTTTTTAAGATAATTTAAAATTTGCATAATTAGATTTGGATAAACTGGATGATTAAAAAATGTTAATTCAAAAAGTGTAGTTCACGTATATATTTTGAGCATACCAGTCCCATCTGGAACTTGTACATCTTAAATTCCAATAAATTGTAGCAGATATAGCGCCGCCGAATAGCAGCCTATCTCAGCAGATAAACTTGATTTTGATTTGTGTGTAGAAGTGTAAAATGGTTAAACATTCGGAACAAGGACGAGCGCCTGCAATAAGAACATGCAGGTCACTTCGCCTCGCTCTTGGGATGCGTTTTTCCATGCAAAGCACGGCTTGAGTTTTACACACAAGTTTAAAACGGCAGATACAATAGCATCTACCTACAGACTTTTTCAGTTTGTGGAATTCGTGGCTAATGCCACTTTTGGGAAGGGGAGACTCCTCTTACGAAAAGTCACCATGTTTTTTTTTAAATCGGTAAATTCCGAAAGTTCAAACGGGTAGATTCGAACTTTCTTTTCAAGTATCTTTACAATACTTTTATAGTGTTTTTAGCATGAGGGTCATGGAGAATTTTCTCCAATTATCTCTACACTTTATATAGTAGCAAATACATTGCCAATTTTTATAATATGTAATTTTTAATAGAGATTTTTTTTATAAAATATTTTTTCCTGATTAACAAAGTATCTTTGTCAGATGATTTCGAGTGTAGAAAAGAAAGACATACGCCTTTTGGATAGAGATAACCTTATATCCACTTTCGTGGAAATGGGAGAAAAGAAATTTCGCGCCAAGCAAGTAGAAGAGTGGCTTTGGAAGAAAGGGGCGAGAAGTTTTGAGGAGATGACCAATCTTTCAAAAGGTCTTCGAGAGAAATTAGAGAAGCATTTCATCATAAATGGTATCAGGGAAGATACTGTTCAGTTTAGTAATGATGGAACCATCAAAACTCGTTTTCGCCTGCATGACGAAAGCTTGATTGAATCTGTACTCATTCCAGTGCCTTCTGATAAACGTTTTACCGTTTGTGTTTCGACCCAAGTGGGGTGTAGCCTTACCTGTAAATTTTGCGCCACTGGAAAAATGAAACGGGTCAGAAATTTAGATGCATCCGAGATTTTCGACCAATTCGTCATGGTCAATCAACAAACGCTTGAGCACTTTGACAATCCTTTGACCAATATTGTTTACATGGGAATGGGTGAGCCTTTGCTCAATTATAAAAATACTTTGAAGAGCGTTGAATTAATTTCTAATCCTGACGGTTTAAATTTTTCAGCCCGAAGAATTACGGTAAGTACGGCTGGCATTGCCAAAATGATTAGAAAATTGGGCGATGACAAAGTGCGCTTCAATCTGGCATTATCACTGCACGCTGCCGATGATCAAAAACGCGATCAAATCATGCCCATCAATGAGCAAAATAACCTTGAGGTATTGATGGATGCCATTGAATATTTTTATCAGCAAACTAATAATAAAATTAGCTACGAATACATCACTTTTCAGAATTTCAATGATAGTATTGATGATGCGAAAAAGTTATTAAAGCTTTGCCAACGGTTTCCTGTCAAAATTAATATTATTGAATACAATCCAATTGATGGTTCTTCTTTTTTAAAATCAACTGAGCATCGAATTGATGAATTTGCTAGCTATCTTAATGACAGAGGTGTCACGGTGACGGTGAGAAGAAGCAGAGGGAAAGACATTGATGCAGCTTGTGGTCAATTAGCCAATAAATCATAAATGAAAGCTAAAAAATCATACGGCCAACACTTTCTGAACCAGCCAGAAATTGCTCGCCAAATCGCGCTAAGTTTAAGTTTGGAAAATGCTTATAAAGATATTTTGGAAGTAGGACCTGGGACTGGAAATCTAACTAAGTTTCTTATTGAACTCCCTTTTAATTTGCAAGTAGTCGAAGCGGATAGAGATATGGTCTTTGCTTTAGCCTCAAAATATCCAGATTTGACGCAATCCATTATCAAAGAAGATTTTTTAAAACTAAACTTGAAAGAAATCTTCGATGAAAAATCCTTCGCGCTCATTGGAAACTTCCCTTACAACATTTCCTCTCAGATACTTTTTAAGATGTTGGACTACAAGGAATTGATACCCGAAATGGTTGGGATGTTTCAAAAAGAAGTAGCGAAAAGAGTAGTAGCACAGCCAGGATCTAAAACTTATGGCGTAATAAGTGTTTTAATACAAGCGTACTACGATGGAGAATATCTTTTTGATGTGGACAAAAGTTGCTTCACTCCACCACCGAAGGTTCAAAGTGGCGTTATCCGATTGATTAGAAAAAAAGATTTAACCTTAGGGTGTGATCATTCGCTCTTTAGAAGGGTTGTTAAACAAACGTTTACTCAGCGTAGAAAAATGCTCAGAAACAGCTTAAAATCGTTCATAAAAGACGCCTCGCTATTGACAGATGATATTTTTCAAAAGCGCCCTGAACAACTTTCCGTTAGTCAATTTGTAAACTTGGCGAATTTTGTAGAACAGCATAGCAACTAATACCCTTCCATTTTCTTCTTTGATTTAAAATTTGAACATGAATAAAATTATTCTTTCTGCCTTCCTATGTTTTTTCGCTTTTTGGAGCATAGCTCAAAGTACAGATTCCTTGGCCAGATTCGAACCTACAGAAAAAGAAAATTCGCTTTTGTGGGAAATCAGTGGCAATGGATTAACCTCCAACTCTTGGCTTTTTGGCACCATACACATGATTCCTGAAGATGACTTCTTTCTTACTGAACCAATCGAAAATGCCTTTCAAGAATCTGAAAAAATAGTTTTTGAAATTGATACAGACGACATGTTCAACATGACCAGTCAGTTTTCATTAATTATGAAGTCATTTATGAATGGTGGCGTCAAGCTCAAAGATTTATTAAATGATGAAGACTATAAATTGGTAAAAAACCATTTTGACAAAATTGGACTTCCGCTCATGTTATTTGGACGTGTAAAGCCAATGATTCTATCCATTTTCGCATCGGAGGATTTTGGAAATCCCACAGAAGGAATGGATATGAAATCCATTAAATCTTACGAAATCGAATTTTCAGAAATGGCAAAAAAAAGAGAGAAGCCGATCGACGGTTTAGAAACTATGCAATACCAAATGAGTATGTTTGATAGCATACCGTATAAAGACCAGGCGGAAATGTTAGTGCAAACGCTCAAAGGAGAAAAGGTCGCTGAAGATAATTTTGATGATATGATCGAATTGTATAAAAAGCAGGACCTGATTGGCCTTCAAAAATTAATTGCTGGTGGAGGAGATGATTTTATGGCGAAATATGATGAGATTCTTTTAGTCAATCGAAATAAAAACTGGATCGAACCTATGAAAGCTCACATGGATAAACAAACAACTTTCTTTGCGGTTGGAGCAGGACATCTTCCCGGAGAAAATGGGGTGATTAGTTTATTAAGAAAGGAAGGGTATAATGTAGTTTCAGTTAGGTAATGGAGCTTCAATAAATGAAATAAAAAAAAGCTCGTATCATTTCGATACGAGCTTTTTTTATTTTCCAAAAGGATGATAGATTATCTTAAGTTCAAGTCAAACTCAACACGTCTGTTCATTCTTCTACCTTCTGGAGTATCGTTAGTAGCAACTGGATTCGTTTCTCCGTATCCTTGAGAAGAAATTCTGCGTGAAGTAATCCCTTTAGAGATTAAGTAGTTAGCACAAGTTCTTGCTCTATTTTCAGAAAGTGTCTGATTAGCAGCAGCATTACCTCTATCATCAGTATATCCTCTAACTTTAACGTTATAATCAGGATATCTTCTCATGATATCAACAACTTGATCCAAAATTGGGTAAGATTCTGTTTTTAAAGTAGCTCTACTTGTTTCAAATCTTACATTTTGAACGGCAAGGTTCAATATTCTTCTGTCCTCTGCTTTAATTACTGGACAACCATTGTTTGAAGGAGATCCAGGAGTAGTTCTACACTTATCTTTTGAATCTTGAACTCCGTCACCATCTGTATCAGGACATCCTTGGAAAGCACCGATACCAGCTACTTGAGGACAAGCATCTTTGCTATCAGAAATTCCATCGCCGTCTGTATCTCTATCTGGACAACCAGCCATTTGAGCAGTACCAGCTTCGTTTGGACACTTATCTTCTGCATCAACAATTCCATCACCATCTGAATCAGGACATCCGCTCATACTTCTCAAACCAGGAGTATTTGGACAAGTATCTTCCATATCGATTACACCGTCACCATCTGAATCAGGACATCCTTTTAATGCTGCACCACCTGCAACTTCTGGACATTGGTCTTCAAGGTCAACAATACCGTCGCCATCTGTGTCAGGGCATCCTTTTAAATCAACAGGCCCAGCGATATCAGGACAGTTATCTCTTTTGTCAACTACACCGTCACCGTCTCTGTCTGGGCAACCATTAAAAGCTGTTAAACCAGGTACAGTAGGACATTCATCTTTTTTGTCAACAATTCCATCACCGTCAGTATCTTTTCCACCTGAAAGTCTATACGCAAGATTCACACCCGCAAAAGAGTACCAGTCATTGTCGTCTGGATCTGCTGCAAGAGAGATTCCATCAAGGTAATCAGTAAATGCAGTTCTGAATCCTACTTCCAAATCTACGTGTAGATTTTCACTAAGGTCAAAACGTAATCCACCACCCAAAGGAATTGTCAAACCTGACGTTTCTTCAACAGCCTCATCTTGTCTCACTAAGTCAAGTTGACCATTTGTAGTAAATCTAGGATCATTGTTGTTATCAAATTTTGGTGTTGCATCGAAAGAAGCAAATGCTAATCCTCCAAATAAGTAAGGAGAAACTACTTTCTTGAATCCACCATTAGGATATCTTCTTTTTCCTAAAATGTCCCATTCAAGTAATACTCCGAATTCGGTAACAGGAGTTTTTTCAGTATCAATACCAAAATTGTAAGCTCGAACTGAGTGATTGTTGTCATCATAATTGATTTCATCACCACTTAGTGTGGTATTCGCGAAATTCAATCTTAATGCCCAAGTTGGATTCATGTTGTAGCGCAAATGAGCACCCCATGCGAAATTTACGTTGTCTCCATTAAAAGCATAAGTAGGAACAATCAGATCTCCTTGATAATTAGAAAGCCCTGCAAAAAGACCAACTTCAAGTTTTTTCAAATTTGGATAGGTTGGTTTCTCCATCATCTCTTCTTGTGCGAAAAGACCAATTGCCAAGAGCAGGAGGGCAACTGTTAGTGTTGTAATACGAGATTTCATGATGTGAAAGGTTTTTTTTTGGATAATCAACTCTTAAGACTGTTAGATAATAAAAAGTAACTATATGTAAAAAAATAAGTAACCCATAAGAGAACAACAATTGATTAATTATCTCCCTGGGCTACAATTTCTTCGTTTCTTTTCTTGTGGATTTTTCTAGACGCGCTTAATTCTGACTCTTCAATTTGAATGCGCTAATATAAGAGGTATTTCTGTAAAAATTGCAAATAACAATAATAAAACAGATTTTAGCCTCCTTCCAATGCTGCAGCTCCTCCAACAATTTCGAGAATTTCTTTTGTGATGGCTTCCTGTCTCGCCTTATTGTATGAAAGTTTTAATTCTTTCAGTAATTCCTCCGCATTTTCAGAAGCTTTATCCATGGCTGTCATTCGCGCACCATGCTCAGAAGCATGGGTATCCAAAACGTATTTCTGAAAGGATGATTGGAGGATGCTTGGAACCAATTGGTTCAACAAACTCTCCATGTTAGGCTCAAAAATATAATTAGCTGAGTACTTACCACTTTGCTGTTCTTCACTATCATCTGCAAGGCTATTCTGAACTACTGGCAAATACTGCTCAGAAATCATAAACTGAGTCGCAGCATTTTTGAATTTTCCATAGGCTACATCTATTGAATCATAAACACCATCTTCAAATGATTGCATTAGATATTTCGCTACCTGTGATACATTATCAAATGAGAGATCATCAAAAAGGGTCACGTATTCATCAAGAATAGCATCTGCTGGAAATCGTTTTTTATAAAAATCGAATCCTTTTTTACCAATACAAAGAATTTTTAGGTTTCCGCTATTCTTCAAATCCGCATATTTGCCATTGATCAATGCGTTAGCTGCTTTGATTACATTGGAATTAAATGCGCCACATAAACCTCTATTTGAAGTAACGACTACGATACAAGCATTTTTCAATTCACGCTCTTTCCCAAAAGAAATATTAGCTTCACCTCCAAGATTTGCTAAAATATTCTTGAGCATCGAGTTTTGCTTTTCAGCATAAGGCCTCAATCGAGTAATCGCTTGTTGAGCGCGACGCAATTTTGCAGCAGATACCATCTTCATCGCTTTTGTAATCTGCTGTGTGTTCTTTACGGATTGAATCCGATCACGTACTTCTTTTAAATTGGCCATATTTTTTTGTTCATTGAAACATCCGTTTTAAACAAAACGGATGTTTCTTATAAACGAATAGAATTTACTTATAGGTTGATGAAATCTCAGCTGCCAATGATGCAATCTCCTCTAGTCCTTCCTTCGGCAATTTACCTGATTTCAACTCAGCTAAAACATTTGGATAGCGCTGTTTCAATGATTGTGTGAAAACGCCTTCAAATTCTTTTATCTTATTTACTGGCACATCTTTCAACAAACCTTTTGTACCTAAGTAAATGATTGCTACCTGATCTTCAACAGCTACTGGAGAATATTGTGGTTGCTTTAAGATTTCCACATTTCTCTTTCCTTTTTCTAAAACAGCCATTGTAGATGCATCAAGGTCAGAACCGAATTTAGAAAACGCTTCCAACTCTCTATACTGTGCTTGATCTAGCTTCAAGGTTCCTGCTACTTTCTTCATCGACTTAATCTGAGCAGAACCACCTACACGACTTACAGAGATACCTACATTAATCGCTGGTCGAACACCTGCGTTAAATAAGTTCGTCTCCAAGAAAATCTGACCATCAGTAATCGAAATTACGTTGGTAGGAATATAAGCAGAAACGTCTGCCGCTTGAGTCTCAATGATTGGTAATGCTGTCAAAGAACCGCCACCTTTTACTATAGGATTTCCGTTATCATCTTTTGCATTGGCAAGAGAATCTGGCAAATCATTCATCTGGCGAGCAATGTCATCGTTTGCTATAACCTTTGCTGCTCTTTCTAATAAACGAGAGTGCAAGTAGAATACGTCTCCAGGATATGCCTCACGCCCTGGTGGACGACGCAACAACAAAGAAACCTCACGATATGCAACTGCTTGTTTTGACAAATCATCATAAACAATCAATGCTGGACGACCTGTATCTCTAAAGTACTCACCAATCGCAGCTCCAGCAAATGGTGCATAAAACTGAAGTGGTGCAGGGTCAGCAGCTGATGCAGAAACGATAGTCGTATAAGCCATCGCTCCATACTCTTCTAAAGTCTTTGCTACGTTTGCAACAGTAGATGCTTTCTGGCCAGACGCTACATAAATACAGTAAACGGTCTCACCTCTTTCGTGAAATTCTTTTTGGTTGATAATAGTATCAATTGCTACCGCAGTCTTACCAGTTTGGCGGTCACCAATAATCAACTCACGCTGTCCACGACCAATTGGAATCATCGCATCAATTGCTTTGATACCAGTCTGTAATGGCTCGTTTACAGGTTGTCTGTAAATTACACCCGGTGCCTTTCTTTCAAGTGGCATCAAGTATTTTTTACCTTTAATTTCGCCTTTTCCATCAATTGGTTTACCCAAGGTATCCACAACTCTACCCACCATTCCTTCTCCAACTTCGATAGAAGCGATATTACCTGTACGGCGTACTGTTGATCCCTCACGAATGCCATCACTTGGCCCCATCAATACTACCCCCACGTTATCTTCCTCAAGGTTCAAAACGATAGCATTAACGCCTGTTTCAAACTGAACCAACTCACCTGCCTGTACACTATTCAATCCATATACACGCGCAATTCCATCACCCACTTGAAGAACAGTTCCAACCTGCTCTAACTCAGTAGCAGCGTCGAATCCAGATAATTGTTGTTTTAATATTGCTGATATTTCGTCCGGTTTTACATCAACCATTTTTATAAATTTTTATGTAAAAAAAATTCTTTTTAAAAATTGATGCGGAAGGTACTCCCGCATTATCTTGCCAATTACTCGGCAAGTATCATTGATTTATAAAGATTGTCTTTGAACTCTTTCTTGAGCAAATCAAGTTTGTGCTTCACACTTGAGTCATATAATTTATCATCGAATTCGATCACAAAACCACCAATCAAATCTGGTTGTACTGCTGTTTCAATTTCGATGTTTTTATACGTATTACTACTGCCGTTCAATTTTTCTTGGATAGAAGCTAAAGCCGCATCAGAAAGTTTTTTAGCAGTAATAATTTTTACTGAAGAAATCTGATTCTTTTGCTTGAAAAGTGCGATGAACTCTTTGGCAATTTCTGGTAAATATCCCTCACGTCCTTTATCTACCAAAATTTTCATGAAAGCCATCGTCATTGGATCAAACTTTCCATCAAAAATTTTCTGAATAATAGCCCATTTCTTCCCCCCTTTTACAATTGGGCTTTTCATCAATAGTTGGAAATCACGTTGCTGAGTTGCTTTCTCAAATGCTTGAACGTCTTCCTTTATTCTATCCAACTTGTTTTGTTCAATAGCTAAGTCAACTAATGACTTTGCGTATCGAGTAGCTATTCTGGTTACAGACATAATTACGAGAGATTGAGAGTGTGAGAAATTGAGAAATCGAAAGATTTACTCGTTACTCAAACTCCATTTTTTCTTAATTAAAATTGGCTTCGTCAATCAATTTTTTGACAAACCCTTCCGAAGCTGCTTCTCCTCCCAACTCACTCTTCAACAATTTCTCAGCAATATTGATAGCCATTTGACCAGCCTGATTTTTCATATCCGTAACGGCAGCCATTTTCTGGTTTTCGATTTGCAACTTAGCATCAGAAACAATTTTTCTGGCATCTTCTTTTGCCTTGTCTTTCGCTTCTGCGATAATTGAATCCTTTGCTTCTTTTGCTTCCTTAAGAATTTTTACTCTTTCCTCTTGAGCTTGACGCAACAATTCTTGATTCTCTGCCTTAAGATTGGCCATCTCCTCTCGTGCCTTTTTTGCCTCATCCAAAGAGTCTTGAATATCATTTTGTCGCTCAAGTAAAGCGTCAGCGATTGGTCTAAATGCAAATCTTGACATTAAGTACCAGAACAATAAAAAGATGATAGTTGTCCAAAACAACAATCCAAAGTCTGGTCGAATTACGCTAAAATCTGCAAGAATAATATAAGTCATCTAAATAAGATTTTATCAGTTTTTATTTTTGTAAAGGTTGACCCAAAAACCAACCGTTTTCGTAGTCAACCTTTTTTACATTTTCTATCGAAATTATCCGAAGAATGCAAGGATAATCGCGATAAGTGCAGCACCCTCAATCAAGGCAGCCATCAAGATCATGTTTGATCTGATATCACCTACAGCTTCAGGTTGTCTTGCGATAGCTTCCATCGCTTTTGCACCAATGTTTCCAATACCGATTCCGGCACCGATTACAGCTAAAGCAGCTCCAATTGCAGCAATATTTCCGGTCATGATAAAATATTTATATAAAAAATTAAAAAATCAAATTAATGGTGTGCCTCCTCTACTGCTGCTCCAATATACGAAGCCGTCAATATCGTAAACACAAATGCTTGAATGAATGCTACCAATAACTCAATAGCCATCATAAACATTGTTAAAATTGTAGAACCTACCGCTGTTCCGTAAGCAGCACCTGGGTTTGCACCAGATTGTCCGAATACGAAAATCAATCCTACAAAAATTGCAATTACCATGTGGCCCGCTGTGATGTTCGCAAACAAACGAAGCATCAATGTCAATGGCTTAATAAACATACCCATGATTTCAACAGGCGTTATTACCAATATCTTTAATAGCGCTGGTACACCTGGCATCCATAAAGTATGTTCCCAATAATGTTTGTTTCCACTGAAAGTGGTTACAAAAAATGCAATGATTGCAATGACTGCGGTAAATGATAAGTTACCTGTTACATTCGAACCACCGAAAAACGGAACTTGTCCGAAGAGATTTAATCCAAGAATAAAAAAGAAGATTGACATTAGGAATGGCAAATATTTCTGCCATTTATGCCCTAAGAATGGTTTTGCAACCTCATCTTGAATAAAAATAAATATTGGTTCAATGAAATTAGTCAAACCTGATGGTGCCTTGCCTCTTCTCTCTTTATAAGATTTGGCAATTCTTGTGAATAGCCAAGCTAAAAAGAAAAAAACAATAATCATTGTCAATACATTTTTCGTAATTGAAAAATCATAGAATGACGTGATTCCTCCGCCGAACATTCCTCCATCCGCTGTGCTTTTGCTATCTGCTTTCCATTCTTTTCCATTGTAACAAACAAAAGCGTATTCTTTATCTTTTCCTTTTGCTTCTTTTAATTTTTTAGGGTAAACCTTATGATGCCCTAACTCTACATGTCCACTTGGGAATGAAGCATCTTGTACTCTTCTTACTGAACCTTCACAAAGAATGAATTGATTATATGCATACTCCCCGTTTCCGTGCGCATCTGCATGAAATTTTCCTGAAGAAAATATTTCCCAACCTTTCTCTGGCACATATAGCATGCAAGGAAGTGGAAAAGAAAATGGTCCAATACTATAAATGTTTTGGTCAGAGATGTGGTGGAAAGCCGCTTCTCCTGGATTAAACTCGTGCTTTTCATGATGTCCGCATCCTCCATGATCTCCATGCCCATCGTGGCCTGCGTGATTATGGGAACTATGATCGTGGCCTTCGTGAGAATGTCCTGTATGCGTTTCCTGATCATGTGCATGCCCTTGGTGGTCATGGGTATCATGATTGTGATTGTGACCGTCGTGAGAATGATCATGACCGTCATGTTGCGCAATAGCAAAAATGGAAAGGCAAAAAATACAAGAAAGACTTAGTATAAATTTCCGCATTTGATTACCAAATTTTCTTTTGTGATGGTACTTTTTAAAAAGCGGTGCAAAAGTAGTTATAATCTATAGTTAATAAAAACTAATTTTCCGATTTTTAGAACCCTTTATTTAGAGGTTGATTTCACTGGATTTATGGTGGCAAGTTTATCGCTTTATATTCCTTTAGACTATTTTGGAAGGAGCGCCATCGAGCAATAATAGTTTTAAATAATTCTACTTTTCTGAAATTTTGATTCGTTTCCACTAAAAATAAAAAGGCCTGAGCTTTTTAAAACTCAGGCCTTTTTGAATATTTTTTCTGTAAAATACTTTAGCGAAGTAGTGAAATATTTCCTTTTTTGAAGAATTCTTCCCCATCAATACATTTCACCGTAAGGTAAAAGCCATAAGTGTCTGGGCTCAACTCTTCTCCTTTGAAGGTTCCATCCCAACCAAAAGATTGGTCTCTTGATTCGAAAACTTTCTGTCCCCATCGGTCAAAAATTATCAATTGCATTTCTTCTACGAATTGACCTTCTAATTTTAATATATCATTATTTCTATCGCCATTTGGAGAGAATGCATTCGGTAAGAAAATATACGGTTCTACACAAAGTGGATCAAATACAACTACAGTAACTGTTCGAGTTGTGATACAGCCAAACTCATCTTCTATTGTAACGGTGTATTCTTCTGTTTCCTCTGGCATTGCAATGGGATCATTCAACATGTCATCATCTAAAGAACCAGCAGGAGACCAAGAATAGGAATAGCCAGCAGGTGCTTCGAGCTGCGAAGTCTGCCCCATCAATATAGAATCAGGTGTTGCGGCTACCTCTCCAACCACGTTTAAATCATCCAAATTTGAAACACTGACGTTCACATCATAAGTTTCTTGACAACCAAATTGATTTTCAACATCAACTGTAAATGTGGTTAAAGCTGAAACATCAACTGTTGGACTGTTTGTATTAGCACCAGAGATTATTCCACTTGTAGGAGACCAATCGAAAGTTAAATCTTGAATAGACGATTGATTTTCAATAGTAATTTCCTCTGGTATTCCAAGACAAAGAGTAGTATCTGCATCAAACTCCAAATCAATCGGAACCATAGCTAACATCACCGATCCCCCATACTGACATTCTAAAGAATCCTGAGAAAAAGCTCTTACATAAAATGTATTCACTCCTGTACTATTGATAAAAATTTGTCTTTGATTATCAATAATATCTGTAAAATCAGGCGTCAAAGACCATTCATAATCAAGCCCTGTGATAGGCGTGATCACTTCTACCGTAACAACTTGCTGCTCACATAATGTATCACTTGGTGTCACTTGAAGCTGTACTGGTGCACGAACGGCAACATCAACTTGAATGGTATCAATACAAGTTAAAGTATCTACCATTTCAGTGACAACTGCCTGATAGGTAATGTCATTTGTTAGCGTAGCTCTTGGGTTTGGATTATTTGGATCATCTAAACCAGTAGCCGGAATCCATTGGTATTGCTGAGCAGGGTTGAAATCAGGATAGATATTGGTTTCTACATCTGCACAAATTTCAATCGAATTATTTTGGCCTGGATCGAATGCGCCAATGCCCATTACAAAACTTGTCGTATCGAGACAGCCAAATTGATTTTCAGTTATTACCCTGAAAATATTAGTCCCCGCATCTGAAGTATTTACCTCTACATTTTGGGTTCCTTGACCATTTACGATTCTATCAGCAGGCATCCATTCTATGTTAGTCAAATTATCACCTGAATCTAAATTATCGATTGAAAGGCTTGCGTCTGCATTTTGGCAAACACCACCTGGACCATTTCCAGATATATCTACTTGCCGATTGGTTACCTCAATACTATCTCTAAATCCACAACCAAAATTATCTGTTCCTTCAACAATATAAATTTCAGAATCTGTAGGATTTACCAAAATAACGGGGTCATTGCCTAAAGAAGCTCCGCCCCCAGTTGTCCATTCAAAATTAAAAGGAACATTAAAGGAGGGTGTTAGCAAAATTGGAAATCCACAAGTTTGTGTATCGTCAGCATTGCTGATGCGAATAGGTTGCGGCACTTGCACCTCTACTTGTCGAGTCACCTCACAGGTATCTACACCCAAGTTTAAAATCCGAACAAAGATTGTTGCATCTGCTGTTCCAACAAATTCTGGATTTACAGCAGTTGGGTCATCTACCAAGTTAGCTGGAGACCATTCATAAATATAATCTGGGTTTCCATTTGGATTTAGGAAAATTGTTTGGTTTTCACATTGCACCCAAGGTTGGTCAGGGAAACCTGTTAAATCAAATAAATCTAAATCGATCGTTTCGCTTTTTTCATCGGAACAATCCGCCGCATTTTCTATCAAAAGAGAAACGTCAACTGAGGCATCAGATGAGAAAGTGAATGTCGGATTTTGCGTTCCTGGAAAGGTTCCTAAACTTCCAAAATCCCACATTAGATTGGTTACATTGTTTTGAAGACTAAAGGATGTGTTGGTAAACTGAACCGTTACACTATCTTCCGAACAATCTATATAGTCAACTTCGTAATCTGCTTGCAACACAATATCTCCCAATTCGATTCTTTTCAAAACAGAATCACGGCAAGAGACATCATAAGGGATAGAAAGCAATACCCAATAATCATCAACCGCTGGATAAGTGTAACTTGGACTTGTTGTACTTGATGTGTCTGATGAGACATTCAAATCACCAAAGTTCCATCGATAATCAAATCCGTTAGGGGTAAGGTTTTCAAATTCAACAGTCAAACCATCACATTGAAATTCAAAGTCGAAATCCATTGGAGCAGGATCAACGAAGACCATATTAATGGTGTCCTCGTAAGTACATCCAAACTGAGAAACGATATTTACAAACAAATCGAAATTTCCTGGTGAGGTGTCAATAACTGGATCAGAGGTGTTAGCACCCGAGACAATCCTACCACTTGGAGACCAAGCATATTGGAGATTATCATTGAGATCCAAATTTGTGATTCCTGTTGAAAATGGTTCGCCAATACAAAGTTGTTGGTCTGCTGGCATATCAACCTCTACTGGTCCTCCTGCAATGGCTACAAAATCAGTTTGGCTACAGCCAAAACCATCTTCTGCCACCACCATATAATTAGTACGGCCAGAAACAGGAACGGTGATATTGTCTCCAGTTCCAACAGAACTACCACTACCATCAAACCATTCGATGGTAGCATTAGCTGTAGTATTAGCGAATATCGTTGCAAATGAGTCACAGGTGATATCATCATCACTTACTGATAAATTTATTACTGGTGGTACAAAAATTTCCACGTTATGTAACACTTCACAAGTATCTACCCCAAAAGCGGAAATTTGTACTGTATAGTTTTGAGGGCTATTGACACTCACTTTAGGATTTGGCGAGTTTGGATCACTCAAGCCAGTTGTGGGTGACCATTCATACGTATAGTCTGGGTTGAAATTTGGATTCAACTCTAAACTATCTGCCGCACATAATTGAAAGTTTCCATCAGGGAAAATTTCTACCAAATTGATATCAAGGTTTTTAGAAATTAAGCTTCTACATCCCTGCGCAGTTACAATCTCCAACTCAACATCTATATTTTGGCTTGTAGTAAATGTAATTTGTTGGTCGGAGCCAGTTACAGCTCCCAAAGAACCTCCAAAATTCCAATTGTATTCAATGATATTATGACCATTGCTATTTACATTTTGATTAAAATTCACTACCAAATTACCTGGTGAGCAATTTTCATATTCAACAGTGAAGTCTGCATCTAAGCCTCTGTCGGTTACTTCTACTGTTCTGACTATTGTATCGCGACAAGTGTTAGAATTGGCTAAATATAGTGCTACTTCGTAGGTGCCTGGCGTATAAACAAACTCAGGATTAAAGTCTGTAGAAGTGGTATTGGCTGCATCTCCAAAATTCCATTCAAAATCAGTAGCACCGGTACTCGTATTAGTAAAAGTGACCGTTCTATTATCACAACCCAATTCGTAATCAAAATCCAAACTTGGATTAGGTTGAACAATGACTTCTACATCTTTGGCAATGGTACAAAATTGATCATCGGCAAAAATAGCTACCTGATATGTCGTTGTTGTGTTTGGAGTTGCTATTGGATTGAAAAGTGTATCGTTATTCAAAGTATTAGCAGGTGTCCAAACATGTTTGAATCGCGAATCCCCATTTGGGTTTAACGCCGCACTTTCTCCTTGACAAATTCTTATTTCATCTGGAATATCACTACTCGGATCTAATATATCCGTCGGACTTATTTTGGTCGCCTCTGAAATACATCCATTTTGAGAAACGACTTGTAAGTTTATTTCCACTGTGTCATTAGAGGGCACATTCACTACTGGATTGGGATCAGTAGATTTAATTTCCGCTCCGTTCGATAGTGTAAAAGTCCAATCCCAAGAGACAGGAGGCGATACGGCATCTACTGATAAATCATTTAAAATAATCTGCGCGCTATCAACACAATTCAATATCGTAGCATCAAAATCAACTTCTAATGAATTGTATTGAATGAATAGATCTGCAAAAGAGGTGTCTGCACAACTACTTCCTGGCTGTGCAATCAACGCAATTTGATAACTCCCTGTATCTGGATAAGTGAAGTTCGGGACTTCTTCCGTTGAAGTAAAATTGGTATTTGGCCAATCAAAAAACCATAAGAAATCGTCTGCATTATCACTATCATTTTCTAATGTAACCCCCAACGTATCACACAATGCATCAGGTGACTGAAATGTAGAGGTTATCATCCCACATTGCCCTACATTATATTGAAAATCTCTAATCGTTCTGGAAAATAATTCTCCATCTCGATATTCTTCAATACAAATACCCACAACAAATTGCCCTTGAATTTCTGGTCGTCCTGTTAGTAAACCTGTTTCAGAATCAATAGCCAAAGGTCGTCCTGAACCTAGAATATTACCTAAATTAAACCCGGGCAACCACTCTACTGTATCGTAAGGAGGCGGTAATGGTGGCTGAGGTTTTGGAAACCCCTTTGTAGCGCCAGTATTTGGTGTACATAAACTATAAACCAATGAATCTCCTTCTAAATCAAAAGCACTGTGATCATAATTAATCTCCGTTCCTGCACAGATAAATATGGGTGGCCATTCTTTAAATTCAGGACTCGAATTACACTCTGTCAAAGCTTCTTCTGATAAAACGATACTATAAGTAGCACCTGTCTGATCTGGCAAGAAGATGTTATTAATGGTTTGATTTCTACAACAGCGTTGATATACCAAGGTATAACCACCTGGCCTATAGGGTAGGTTGATCGTACCCCGATAAGTGGTCGTGTGGACACATACCGTTGCCGGGACGATAAAACAAGGATCGGCCAAAAAAGAGTCAAGCGTATCATCACTTAAAAATGGAACTCGCAAGTCACCAACAAGGGTATCCGCATTAAAATCAAAAATTCCAATAGAAGCTGGATTATCGAACGGCGCATCAGAATCACCAAAAAAGCAATCTCGATAAACGTTGACCGTTATTTCGTAATCATTTCCTCCAAGGCACCTATATTGAATCTCACCACCAATGATGTGAGATGCTTTAGTAATTCCTGGCAAAGCCAAAAGAAGCACTAAGATTAGGTTTTTTATTAAATGGTTGAATTCAAACCTCATTTTCAAATACTTTAAGATTGGGAGTCGGTTTTTGAAAAAAATTATCTGGTTCCTCTCTGGAAATCTTCTGCTTGTTTTACGTCAATTATTTCCACTCTTCGCTCAAGCGATGCTGGAACCCCGAAAATGGAATTTCTAACATCTTCTAATTTATCACTAACATCAGATTTTGACTGCGTTTCACCGTAAGGTCTTTCTAAAATGACCAGTTTTCCTGAACGGATGAATTCACCCAAAATTCCTCCATTATATCTTTGGAAGTGATTTTTTACAGAAACAATTCTTCTTTTGGAAAGCATATCGTTATAGTCTGACTCTGCTCTAGGGCTTGTATATCCTCTCAATACTATCTCAAGATTATTTCCCTGTTTTAAAAATTCATAAAGTAGGTCTGTGAATGTTTTCAAATCACGTCCACCTTTTTTTACTTCTTTTTCAAAAAAACCGGAGAGCCGTTGGCCCGCCAATTGTTTCATCTGTCCTTGCATTCCCTCTCCGAAGCCATCAATAAATTCACCTTCTTTTACAATATAATTATCCCAAGTTTCTAAATAAGATTTATTGGTAACTATGGAACGAGTTTTAGGATCTGGATAATCATTATCGAAATAAAGTGAGATTGGGAGGTACTTTGCAAAAATCAATGGCGCGAGATAAAGCTCTCTTTCAAAACTACTTACATCCAAAATTTGTGGAACTTGAATTGTATCTAAATCATGCTCATATCCACTCTTCGAACCTCTTATTATATATGTTTTACCAGGCTTCATGGCAAATTCGAAGTCATTTCCGTCTGGATTATTTTTGCTCTCCACCAATCTCCTTTCACCGCCAATTAATTCAAACAATTGAACCTGCGTTCCGACCAAACCTTCTTTTGAATAATCATCGAAAGTCAATACGGTTAACATGACCTGAGCTACTTCCAAATGCATATTTCTCGTTATAGAAGCAACATCTATCAAAGGTTCTCTATCAAGATAAACTGTGTCTAAATCCGAAATATATTCAGGCTTATCCGCCTTTAAAAGGTAAGCATATCTTCTTTTTGGAGTAAAAGCAAAATCATTTCCTGATTTATTGGTTAACGATTCTACCAAATCTCCGCTTTTCAATCTTGTAAGCGTCACGGTTGCTCCGCTCAATGGTCGATCACTAAATTTTTCGAGTACATTGACCAACAACTCCATCCTTTGTGTCTCTAAAGAATAAATATCATGACAACATGACTCTTTCTCTCTTTCGAGGAAAATGGAACCAAGCCTGTTAGATGCAAAATATGCCGATGTACCTCCTCTACTTGGCTTGTAATGAATATCATCATAGCTACTGTTGAGCGGATAGCCCATGTGCTTGGGAGTACCCCATTCACCACTATTACTCAAATTAGCTTCGAAGATATCATGTCCACCAAGTCCCTGCCTTGTGTTGTTACTAAAATAAAGAGTATTAGTACTTGAGTGAAAATAAGGCGTAATATCGTCTCCCTCTGTGTTCAACTCCTTAATATTTACTGGAGCAGAAAATTTTCCATTTTTCTTCACTTTCGTGAAATACAAATCCATTCCTCCTTTTCCTCCAGGTTTATCTGAAGAAAAAAACAAATGCTCTTCTCCATTTACTTCTGCAACCTCAGGATTGGTATTATTAAAACCTGAAACATTGATATTGTCAGGCAGTTTTACAGGTTTTAGCCAACCAGAAGTATCTCTATCTCTATAGTAAATTTCACATCTGATATCAGCCTCATTGACATAGTCACAATAAGTAAAATAAATGCGATTAGTATCTTTTTTACTAAAAACAGAATGTGCGGTGTGCCTCATTTTAGAATTAAATCCATCCCAAGACATTGCCATTCCCATATCCTCCGATTGCATCACTTTATTATACTGCCTTGGAGGATCGTTTTTATCATTTGGATTATCAAATCGAAAAGAAGTGTAGTACAACTTGTCTCCTACTTTGGTTGGAGCAAATTCCGAATAAGGAGAATTCACTTCTTCTCCCAAGTTTTCAATTACCACATTTGTATCTGGGTTAGAGGTAATTCCAAAAGCCCATTCTGCTTGATCCAAACCAAGCGTTGCTTTTAATTTAATATCCCCATTGGTAATGGCACTATCTGCAAGAACTTCTTGATAATATTTAATAGCGTCACCATATTTACCCATGCTTTTCTGTACTTCTGCCAATCTCATTTTTGTTAGTGGAAATTGAGTAGCGCCGGGAAGGGATAGAACTTTATTATATGATTCTTCGGCCAAAGAATAAGCATAGAATGCCCTTGCGGATTCTCCCAATTTATACCAAACTTCAGTTTGTGTAGAGTCAAATTCGAGCACTTCGCCGTAATATTTCATGGCAGCGTAATAATTTTCCTGTGCAAACGACTCGTTGGCATGCTTAAGGTATTGCCTCTTGGTTTGACTAAAACCATTCGAAAAGACAAATAAAAACAGCAGGAGGGAAACTAATATTTTATCATTCATGTGTGTATGCCTTTTTTACAAAAAGAGGGGTCATTCATGTTTTTAATTCTAAAAAATCGTGTGAATGAGTTAATTCAATAATAAATTTTCTCTTCTCTGTCAGTCAATCAAATTCATTCTCGAACTGACCACAACTTTTTTGAATGTTTTTGAAATTAGAGGCTTACTTCTTTGTTTCTGATTCCTTGTTTAAATCGGTTTTGGAATTTTACAAAGGAGTTAGGGTTTCTTAAATAATTGGACAAATTTTGAAAACAGGGATTGGTTTTACAAATTTGACGATATATCTCAATGTTACTTCAGGACCACCATTTCTATTGGAAGCTATCCTGTATTCCGAAATATTGATATCATAACTTAAACCCAATCTCCAATACTGATAATGCAGTTCTCCAGCAAGGATTGCCGCATCGCCAATATCATTTAATCGTGCAGCAATACCACCTTGCAGTGCTAACTCTTTTCCACGGCGCTGATTAAGATGCCATCGTCCGCCAGCACTAACAACCCCTTCAAAATATTGATCTTGAAATTGTGCTAAGCCATTTACATATAGATCAAACTTGGGTCGTAATTGATAAAGTTGGTTGGCATATAAGCTATACTTTGGTTGTAATCTACTTTCACCTTGTTCTGTGAAACTTTGGTTAGGCCGATGCAAGTGATATGCGGCTGCACCTATATCAATATGGGTGCGTTTATCTGTTTTTTGCGCTCGATAATTTATACCGACACCAAAGTCAGGATATACATATCCACTTTCATTAAAACTTTCACCAGAGCCAATCGTTGGGTCAAACAATTCTCCATCATGCTGGCTTCCCCAACGTAAATCTGCCATATCGAACGAGCGCTGGCCTGCTCCAAGCATCAACCCACCCGTGATCAAATTCTCAGTATCTAACTGATAAGTATATGATCCCGCAAAATTCAATTGAACCAAAGCCAGTCGAGAATCTCCAGAACGGTCGTAAGTGAACGCTCCACCAGCTCCTATGAATCCTTTACCTAACTTTTTACTGTAAATTTTTTGGTCGAAGGAACCGTGAAATGTGGAGTAGGGTGCATCGGCAGCGTGCCATTGTCCTCGACCAGCAGCAATAAATCTTTGATCACCATTAAAAATACCTATAAGGCCAGGTGATACTGACATAGGAGTATTGTAATGTTGTGTGAAATGGAGATCCTGCGCTGTGCAGAACAAAGTCACACAAATAAAGAGCGGGAGTAAAATTTTGTATTTCAACTTCTTCTTATTTAGTCTTGGTTAAATCGGTTTTTTATAGCTCAATGCTAATTTTGCGCCAAAAATAAAAATAAAACATATATAACTCTTTTAGAATTAACATGTCACAAAATCAACGATTCTATAGAATCGAACTAAAACAGGGATCTGAAAGTGGGGAAGCTACTTTTTGACAAAAAGATGGGTAGTAGAAAGTTTTTCGTTTTTAAGGTTCATGAAATATGTTCCTGGCGGATAGTTAGGTGTTTTAATCTCTATCACTTGTCCAGCATCTACACCTTGTCTAACTTTTTTTGTAGCCATTTCGCTGCCTTGAGCATTGAAAACAGTTACTATCAACTCTCCATTGAATCCTTGGACCTCTACTTTTACGATGTCATCGACTGGATTCGGGTACAAAGATATATGATATTTATCGCTAATGTCAATAGCATTAGTGACGCAAGAGTCAATTTCAGCTATAATTTCATTAGAAAATACCAATTTTTCAGATGGACATTGCTCTGAAGAAATTAAGGCTGCTTGGATTGTATCGCCGTTCTTTAGACTATTTGATTGGAAAGAATCCATATTTGAGTTTGTCAAATTGTCGTTTACATACCAATTATAAGATGGCGTTTGTCCCCCATTCAAGATTGTTGATTTGACAATTACATCTGCATTGACACAGACTGCAGTATCTGGGCCTACAATTTCAATAGAAGGAGATACAAATGGAACTGAGTTAATTTTAACAGAGTCAACTTGGGTGACTTCAACGACACAGTTCATAGAAGAAATAACTCTACAACTCACCACTCCTATTCCAAATATTCCACTAACAGTCACCGAGTCTTCTATGGCTCCGTTGATCAAATTAGAATTCAGCAACCACATAATTTTCGGTGTATCACCGCCATTTGTAAGCGATACTTTTACTTCCACCTCTGCTCCTTCACAAACTGTATCTGGTGCTGCGAGCTCAATTGAAAATTCGACTAGTTCTTCTACTGATAAAGTTGCAGCTAAACTTTCAACTGTTCCTGCTGAGTTGGTCACTTCACAGAAGTAGTCACCCGCACTTTGAAGATCAACCGAAGTTATCTCGTACGTATTTTGGGTAGCTCCCATTATTGGACTCCCATCCTTTTTCCATTGATAAGTAACTGCCTCATTGCTCGAAGCAACGATTGTGAAAATTATATTTTCGTTCTCGCAGGCATCGACTGATTGTGGTTGCTCCACTATTGCAGGAAGCGTTGAAATACTCCCTTGGAATTCATAAGCGCCAATATCCACTTGTCCATTTACAATTCTTGGGTTGCCATTCAAATCTACTGGGCTGGCTGCTGAATCATTATTGCCTTGATCAATGATAAAAGCACCTTCTACTAAGTTATAATTTCCAACAAGTGTATCCTCAAAGAACATTTCTCTACTAAAAATAAGTCCATCTCCACAATTCACATTTGAGGATACATGATCTGTTAGTTCATCACAACTATCAAGGTCAAATACACTATATTCTACTGTAGGAAAACCAAATATGATTCGAAAAACTTTGCCTGTAGGCGCATAATTATCATAAAAAATACAATTGGTTATAACTGGATTACTCTGGCCTAACGAATCGTTTGCATTACAATAAATAGCACCGCCTACCTGTGCTCGATTTCCGACAAAGGTGCAGTTGGATATATATGGATTACTCTGACCTTCGTCGGCTCCGAGGTTATAAATAGCTCCGGCTGAAAATCCACTATTCTTTTCAAATAGGCAATTGGTTATGATAGGATTACAATGACCAGTATTACCTATATTATACATGACTGCCCCAAACTTTTCTGAAATATTTTGCTTGAACTCGCAATTGGAAAAAATAGGATCGCAGGTGCCTCGCGTACCATTATTTAGGATAGAACCACCTGAGCCAGTAGAAGTATTATTTTCAAAATTACATCGCATAAATTCAGACTGACAAAAACCGCCCGCCGAACCCAAATTGTAAACTGCCCCGCCGTCTCCAAGTTCACCACCAATTGAAGTTGCTTGATTTTCTAAAAAATCACAATCAATGAATTGAGGTTTGGTCTCCCCGTCAAATCCATCAGAAAAAACGGCACCTCCCAGATGAGCTTCATTTCTAATAAAAACTGTTTTTCGAAAAATTGGATTGCTAAACCCTTTGTTACCTGAGTTTAAGACAGCCCCTCCTTCCAAATTTGCTTTATTTGATTCAAAACGACAATTTTCAATTAATGGATTAGAGAATCCGTTTGTTCCTCCTGCATTTACCATTGCTCCTCCATCTTTATCAAGGGCTACATTACTTTTAAATTCACAAGACCTAAAGGTAGGATCGCTAATGCCTGCAAAAATTGCATCTCCGAAGAATGCACCGCCTGAGTTTTGAGCTGTATTACTGAGAAATTTCACATTTTCGAAAAGCGGAGAAGCATTTCCTCCAAAACTTCCGTCAGAATAAACAGCACCTCCATAACCAAAAGCATAGTTATTGGTAAAAATGCAATTTCGGATAACTGGGTGAGATGAAAATCCTTGTAGTTGGCCTTTGTTGTAAAAACCTGCGCCACTATTGTGTCTATCTCCTAATGCAGCATTATCAAAGTCAGCATTTCCATCTTGAATGGTAAATCCATCTATTAGCGTTTGATTGGATACACCTTGTGCCAATAATACAGTATAGGAATTACCTGTCAATTCATTATCATTATTAATATCTCCACTTAAAATTGTTAAGTTTTGAATTGCTAAGCGTTGATCGGAGTTTGTTTCTGTACCATTAAAGCCTCCTAGTAATTTGACACCGTCCTTGATTTCAAACGCTGTATTTCTTTCTACTTCACCACAGGTTGAACATGATGTTGGTTTGTAAATTCCCTCTGCTACCCATATCTCCGATTCAAAATTCGCTGCCTGAAGCGCAGACTGCAGATCCGTTGCATCCGCCCAAGAGCTACCATTCCCGGTAGCATTTGACTTAACATAGATCACCTGACTCGAAACAGTCAGAGACAACAAACAATAGATTAAAAGTAGTAAAGTGGTTCTCATTTGAGAGGAATGAATATGTTCATAAAATAGAAATCTCGACTATAATCAGCTTTGAAAAATAGGTTTTAGTACAAAGGGAGATTTACTCGAAGGGAGCCACAAAGTTAGCCGTTTTTTGGATACGAAATGTCAAATACCCTCTAAATTACTGATTTTCAGGTAGGTAGGTATGGAATAAAACAGAAAAAGGGCGCAAGAAGATAATTCTTACGCCCCTTTGTGAGGATCTGATTTTTTTATAGATTGAAATAAAGTGAGTATAAGACCAGCTCTACCCCCCAAATGAACTGGTCTCACTCACTGTCTCGGATCACATTTGACCCTCGACTTCTTTCATAAATACATTTCCCGTTGAAATGATTTATGGATCTTTCAATCAAATTTCTTTGTCAAAATAATCCTTAGATTATTTTATATACGGTTGATGGAATTTGGAATTCAAATGAGCTTGAAGGGAATTAAGCGCTGGGGGAGAGGTTTAATGAAAGCCCTTCTTTTCAATGCATATAAAATGTCCAAAACTGTGCCAATTAATTATTCAAAAAAAAACAATGCGGGGTAAATAACTTTGACACAATTGAGGATTAATATGTTTACTTCCTCATCTAAAATACAGGACAAAAATACTGGAGATATACTGCTTCATTTTCCCAAAACAACAACATTTGTGACATTCAAAAAGCAATTTTTTTTATAAATTTTATAATACCTGTTTTCATATTAAAAAAATATCATCTTGTTATCGCTCTGGTTTTCAGTCATTTTGTCAGCATATCATCGCTGGCACATACTTTGAAAAATGCAGGCAGATGTATCTATTAATTTAAATTTAAATAAGTATGCAAAAGGGAAATATCTCGGTTCAAACGGAAAATATCTTTCCTATTATTAAAAAATTCCTTTACGCAGATCAGGAAATATTCTTACGAGAATTGATTGCCAACGCTATTGATGCTACCTCAAAGTTGAAATTATTGGCCAATAGTGGTGAACTAAAAGAGGAAATCGGTGACATAAATCTGGAAATCATCCTTGATGAGGGGGCAAAAACCTTAACAATTAGAGATAAAGGTATTGGGATGACCGAAGAGGAAGTACTAAAATACCTTAACCAAATTGCTTTTTCGAGTGCAAGTGAGTGGCTGGAGAAGTATAAAGACGACGCAAGTATCATTGGTCATTTTGGTTTAGGTTTCTATTCCGCCTTCATGGTGGCCGATAAAGTTGAGGTAAATACCTTATCATGGAAGGCAGATGCTAAACCTGTTCAATGGGTATGTACGGGTTCACCTGAGTATGAGATAAATGATATTGAGAAAAAGGAGAGAGGAACTGACATTGTACTACACATTGGTGAAGAAGGAAAAGAGTTTTTGAGCAAAAATCGAATTGATGAGCTCTTAATGAAGTATTGCCGCTTCCTTCCGATTCCTATCAAATTTGGAACGCAAACTATTTCAGAAGACGTAGGCGAGGGTGATGATAAAAAAACTGAAAAGAAGGAAGTTGACAATATCATCAACAATCCTTCACCTGCTTGGAAGAAAAATCCAAGTGAACTAAAAGCAGAAGATTACAACGCATTTTATAATGAGTTGTATCCTTATAGCTCAGAACCACTTTTTCATATTCATTTGAATATTGACTTTCCGTTCAATTTGACTGGAATTTTATATTTCCCTCAATTGAATAATTCTTTTGAAGTTCAGAAAAATAAAATTCAGCTGTATAGCAATCAAGTTTGGGTGACGGATGATGTAAAAGAAATCGTTCCTGAATGGCTGACATTATTACATGGAATCATTGATTCACCTGACATTCCACTAAATGTATCGAGGAGTTCTTTGCAAAGTGACAGCAATGTGCGAAAGATTACGGGCTACATCACTAAGAAAGTTGCTGACAAGCTCAATGAACTTTTCAAGAAGGACAGAGAAAGTTTTGAATCTAAATGGAAAGACCTTGGTGTTTTTGTGAAGTATGGGTTTATGTCTGATGAGAAATTTGCCGAAAAGGCGAATAAATTCTTACTGCTTCAAAATGTAGACAACGAATTCTTCTTGCTTGATGATTATGTTGAAAAAATCAAAGAGACTCAGAAGAACAAACATGATAAAATCATAATCATCTATTCTAATAATAAGGATGCACAGGACTTTCAAATCACAAGTGCCAAAGAAGAAGGATACGATGTGGTGCTGATGGACAATATGATTGATAATCATTTCATACAGCAACTGGAATATAAGCGCCAGGATATTTCCTTCGTACGTGTGGATGCCAATACAGTAGATAACCTGATTGAAAAAGATGAGCAAAAGGAATCTGCGCTTTCTGAAAAAGAAAATGAAAAGGTCAAAGGCTTATTTCAAAAACTAACAGAAAGCAAAGGCAATGTAAACATAGAAATCAAACCACTATCGCCAAGCGCACCACCGGTTCAAATTGTAAAGCCAGAATTCATGCGCCGTATGAAAGAAATGCAATCCATGAATGGTATGAATCTCGGTGACATGCCCGATAGCTACAATTTGGTCGTCAACGGTAATCATCCGCTTGTCGCGAAAAAGTTATTGAGTGCAAAAGGTAAAAAACAAGGGGAACTGGCTGAGTACTTCTACAATCTGGCATTGCTGCACCAAAATATGTTGCAAGGAAAAGATTTGACGGAGTTTATTAATAAGTCGCTTGACATGGTGAAGTAGGCGGAACTTCAGTTCCGCACGAGATAAATGAGGCGTTACCTTTTGAGAGGTGACGCCTTTTGTTTTTTTTTATAACTGGCGGAACTGAAGTTCCGCCTACTACGGCGTAAACCGATACCCAACCCCTCTCACCGAATGAAAATACTTCGGATTGCGCTGATCTTGCTCAAAATTTTTCCGAAAGGAAAGTATGAAATTATCAATCGTTCGGGTAGAAGGAAAAACATCGTAGCCCCAGACAGATTGTAAAATTTGCTGTCGGGAGACGACTTCATTTTTTCTGTCAATCAGCAACTTCATGAGCATGGCTTCTCTTTTGGTGAGCGTGAATTTACCATTGACACCTGTTGCCTCGTAGGTCAGAAAATTTACTTTATTACCTCCAAACTCATAAATATCGGGAGTGTTTTCAGGAGAAGAACTGGTTCTTTTAATGAGATTATTTACACGCAAAAGAAACTCTTCCAAGACAAAAGGTTTTGGTAAATAATCATCAGCTCCTTTTTTC
>CALDSS010000066.1 GCA_937924495.1 uncultured Saprospiraceae bacterium | reverse complement strand
TCGCGAAAGTGAGAAAATTTTATTCTGAATAAGGCAAAAACCACAGTTGATGCCTTAGCATCAACGAGGATTTTTAACGTAATTCAGGATTAAATTTGCCGCTTGTAGCCAATCAATGAGTTTTTAAACAACTTCATTATTTCAAAGTGCTTTTTCAGCACTAAATCAGGGTGCGAATATAAATCTTAAAATCACTTAAGCGCTAAAATAAATTGGCAAAATTTCGTTTTTAGTACGCTCTATATTAAAAGTCATTTTAGTCTCCACTTGACATAAGAGCGTATTTTGGAAAAAGAAATCACCACTCTTTCCTTATAATTGCCCCACATTGTTGCGGATAATTTCATTGTTAGCCAATAATTTAACAACTTTGTCAAAATTATTAGAACATTTATAACTAACTTTGTTACCCTTCACTAAACGCTTCAAGGCAATACCTCTACAAAGTATATATTTTAAAAATCTTTTTTTATGATGAAATTGTTACAAAAATTTTTGACTGTTTCGGTATTGGTATTGGGAGCTCTTAGCTTAAATGCTCAAGACATACACTTCTCCCAATTCTACCTTTCTCCTCTTAATCTCAACCCGGCGATGACAGGGGTGATGAATTGTAACGTACGATTGGTTGCCAATTATCGTAACCAATGGGCAAGTGTACTGAAATCAAATGCCTACAACACGTATTCTGTTTCTTATGACCAAAGAGTTCCTGTAGGTCGTTATGACTATTTTGGAATTGGTGGTTCTTTTTGGGGTGACAAAGCTGGTCGTTCTGAATTTGGGCAGATTCAAGGGAAATTAGCTGCTTCCTACAGTAAAAGAATGGGTGGCGACAGAAAGAAAGCACATTACTTAGTTGTTGGACTTGATGGAGGTATTCTCCAAAGAAGTGTAGATTTTCAAAATCTTACTTGGGGTACTCAGCACAATGGTGATGGTGGTGTTGACCTTTCAGCTCCTTCATTAGAAAACTTCAATAATGACAATGTATTGGTGGCTGATTTAGCCGCTGGTTTGTTGTGGTTTTCCGTAATGGAAGAGAACAACTTCTATGTAGGTGGTGCATATCATCACTTAAATAGAGCAGACATTGCATTTCAAGATCAAGAAGAAGACCAATTGTATAGCAGATTTACTTTGCATGCTGGTGGTGAGTTTGCATTGACAAACAAATTAGGTTTAGTTCCTGGTGTAGTTGCAATGGTTCAAGGACCTTCTCTTGAAATTAACACGGGTACATCTTTAAGATTCACTTTGCACAAGAGTCGATTTGAGTATCAAGCACTACAATTTGGTGCATGGGCTCGTATCTCCAATAGACTTGAATCAGGAGTTCACAGTGATGCAATCATTCTTTCTTCAAGATTTGATTATAATGACTTTAGCTTAGGTTTTAGTTATGATATAAACGTATCTGAATTGAAAGCAGCAAGTAACGGTAACGGTTCTTTCGAATTTGCATTAGTTTACAAACTGTGTGGACCAGAAAAACGTAACGTTTACTGTCCTAATTTCTAAAGAAATTTAAGATAATTTCAATACTTAAAAAATCTCTGTAGCAAAGCATGTTACAGAGATTTTTTAGTATTGGTAAAGACCACACAAAATTAATTATCCATATTTTAGTTGTAATTAGTTGAAAATCATTAATTTAGCAAAAATTACATACTTACGTATGTTCTAACTACTGAGAAAACACTTAACAAAAACAGACAATCATGTTTGGTTCCAAAAAAGAGAATACTCTAAAATCAAATTCAATCCCTACTTCTTCCAATACACTCAACAGTTTGGTACAGGGAACCTCTATTAGTGGTGATATCGTTGCTGACAGTGACATCCGAATTGACGGTGATTTGAAAGGCACTTTAGAATGTGCGGCAAAAGTTGTCATTGGTCCAACTGGTTCCATTGAAGGAGAAATTCGTTGCCAAAACGCTGTAATTGAAGGCCGATTCAAAGGAGACATCTTTGTGGATCAATTACTTCAAGTCAAAGAGAAGGCAGAAATTAATGGCAATATTTCTACAGGAAAGATATTAGTCCAGGCCGGTGCTACCTTCAATGTATCTTGTAAGATGGGTAGCAAAGCAACCAGAACTTCCGATAAAAAAATAGCGGATGTCCAGTCAGTCTCCTAAACCAGAGAAAAAAATTAGAAAAAAAGGACACGAGGTGCTCAAGTACTCAGGTATGGCCTTTGAGATGGCGATAATCATGATCGTTTTTGTTCTTATTGGTTCCAAACTGGACGAGTATTTCCAGAATGAAAAGACCTACCTCACTATTTTAGGTGCAATTTTAGGAACGGGTGTGGCGCTCACTTATACCCTGAGAGATTTTATAAAAAACAATAAATGAAACCAGCCGATTTTTACAAAAAAATAGGTTTACTCTTTGTGAGTTTGCTTGTTTTGGTGGCTGGTCTTTCTCGAATTCACCTTTTCCAAGATACTTTTTATTTCTCCGCGGCTACTATTTTGCTATTTCTGATCTTTACGATTGGGGTTTATCATCTTGCTGCTAAAGCAGTTCATAGTCCTAATAAAAACCTTTACTCTACGGTGGCTATTAGCTCCATCATTGTAAAATTAATATTGATGCTTGCTATGCTGTTTACTTACCAAGCAATTGCTCAACCGACTTCCCGATTGTTTCTGGTGCCATTCATTTTTATTTATCTGGTTTTTACAGCTTTCGAAACTAGTGTATTGATGAAGTTGGCAAAACCGAAAAAGTAACCCAACAAATTAATTTTGTTAAAAACGTTAACTTTTTCAGAAAATGCCGTCTCAAGGTTCGAATAAACTTTTCTTAGGAAAACCCACACATAAATTATGAACAACCTATTAGACTTTCCAAACAAGAAAGAAAGAGATGATTTTTACATTGCCTTGGTAGTGATCGCACTATTTGGGCTATTTTTTTGGTGGCTGTTTTGTCAGGATTCTGGAGTGCCTGAAGTCGAAAATATTATTCCTGTAGTAACAGAGGTAGAAAAGACAGATATAGATGGAGATGGTGTTTTTGATGATGTAGATAAATGTCCTGAATTAGTTGGAACAATAATGAATGACGGTTGTCCAAATGATATTGATGGCGATGGCATTGCGGATGCCGATGATAAATGTCCAAAACTTGCTGGTAAACCGTCAAACGGTGGTTGCCCAGTAGATACAGATGGCGACGGTGTTTTTGATAAAAATGATAATTGTCCAGAAGTAGCTGGAGTTGATGCCAATAATGGTTGCCCAGCTGATACAGATGGAGATGGTGTTTATGATGAGAACGATGATTGTCCAAATCGTGCTGGTAAGGCCGAAAATAATGGCTGTCCTGTGGCAAAGATTACTGAAGCAGAAAGTGCCCTTCTGGAACGCGCAATGAGCGCTGTAGAGTTTAATACAGGAAGTGCAATCTTGAAATCGAACTCACAAGTCATTCTCAACCAAATCAGTGAAATGTTGGCAAAATATCCTCGATACAAATTGAATATTAGTGGCCACACAGATAATCAAGGAGATGCTGCGGCTAATCAAAAATTGTCAGAAGGACGTGCGCAGTCTTGTTATGAATTTTTGGTTTCGAAAGGTATTGAGGGCAGAAGACTTTCTTATGAAGGTTTTGGAGAATCTGAACCGAAGTATAGTAATGATACTGTAGTCGGACGTCAAGGAAATAGACGAGTGGAATTTAAATTTCACTACTAAAAAAAAAACAGTGCCCCCAAACCTCTACTTTTGGGGGCACTGAAAAACCTCTGATTGTTACTACTTCCTTTTAGTAGTTTACTTGCCTTATCTGAAGATCAATTAGATTTTGAATAGTGTTGTTTAGCTCTCGTGAGGGGAGTTTTTCGACCAGTTGGTTTTCTTCTTTTTTTAGATTTATTTCTTTTGTTGGAAAACATTTTGATGTAGTGGCTTTTATTGCTCTTATGTTTCTTGTTGGCAGTTTTTTGAGTTGTTCTGAGGTAAGCGTGATATTAGCTGTAGTTTCATCTTGTTTGATTAAAGGCACATCATAATCTTTGACTATAACAACATCAGAAGAACCTGATTCGAGTTGAAAATCTAACTTATTTGCTTGCCCTCCATATACAATCATACTATTCATTCTGGTGGTTTTATAACCTGAATATTGAACCTCTACATCATAAGTTCCAGGATCCATATTGGCAAAATTGTAAAAACCATCAATATCAGTTGGAGCACCGGTGAGGAAGCTTCCACCTTTATATAGGATAACATCTCCAAATAGGATCGGCTCTCCAGTTTCAGCATCTGTTACTTTTCCTGCTAAGGAGGTTTGCGAAAAACCATTGATAGAAAAAATAAATGTTGCCAAGAGTATGTACAAGAAAGATTTCATTTAGAACTGATGGTTTAGGAGGCGATTAGAAAAAAGAAGGCTCGTCAAGTTGAAAAAAACATGAAGAAGAAGTTGTAAAACATTCAATTCAACGAGCCTTCGATAACAGCACAAAAAAACTTTTCCCTGATGGGAATATTACAGCCATGTAATATTTCTTGTTTTCAAATCGGTTTTTTGAATTGACTTCAAAGCTTTTTTGGTTTTAATTGATAATTCAAATATCATCTAATCAATAGTTGTTTTTTTGCCAAAAACTCAAATAAGTCAGGTTTCTGTTTTGCCAAAAAAATACTCTTTTCAGAAAATGCGCACCACGGTTTAAAATTTCTTTCTATCTATTACCTTTGCAGCTTCAAAATTCAGAGACCTGACTTTTAATATAATCAGAATTCTTTTCAAAAAACTACATTAAAAAAAGGCAAACAATGTCATCCAAAAAGATAAAAACCGCGCTCATCTCCGTATTTCATAAAACTGGTTTGGAGCCAATCGCTCAAGAATTGAAAAAACAAGGCGTTCAGATATACTCTACAGGAGGAACGAAGCGCAAATTGGAAGAGTGGGGCATTGATGTAATTGCGGTAGAAGATCTGACAAGTTATCCCTCTATTTTGGATGGTCGAGTGAAGACATTGCACCCAAAGGTTTTTGGAGGAATTCTCGCAAGAAGAGAGGAAGACCATTTGAAGCAATTGGAACAATACGAAATTCCTGAAATCGATTGTGTTATTGTGGATTTATATCCTTTTGAGGAGACTGTTGCGAGTACGAATATTGAATCGGAGATTATTGAAAAAATAGATATTGGTGGTATTTCATTAATTCGTGCAGCAGCGAAAAACTACAATGATATTGCGGTAGTGCCATCGAGAGAGGAGTATGATATGTTTTTGGAAATGCTCCAAGAGAAGGAAGGAAATCTTGATTCATCTGATAGAAAAGAATTGGCGCGTCGTGCATTCAAGATATCGTCTAACTATGACATCGCAATTTTCAATTACTTCAATGAAGGCTCAGCAGATGTAGCTTTCAAGTATAGCATCCACCGTTCAGACATTTTACGGTATGGCGAAAACCCACATCAGCAAGGCGTCTTCTTCGGGGACTTTGACAAAATGTTTGATCGCATTCAAGGCAAAGCGATTTCTTACAATAACTTGGTAGATATTGACGCAGCAGTAGCGTTGATGCGTGAGTTTCAAGTAGGAGAACCGACTTTTGCCATTTTGAAACATACCAATGCTTGTGGGATTGCTCGTCGCCCAACTTTGTTGCAAGCATGGAAAGATGCCTTAGCATGTGATTCGATTTCTGCTTTTGGTGGAATTTTTATTTGTAACAAATCAGTAGATTTAGCGACAGCAGAGGAAATCAATGAATTGTTTTACGAAGTCTTGATTGCGCCTGATTTTGATAAAGACGCACTTGAATTATTAAGTAAAAAGAAAAAACGAATCTTACTTCGTTTGAATGAATACTTTACGCACAAACGTTCTTTCCGTAGCTTATTGAATGGGGTAGTGGAGCAAGAAACGGATGTGATGACCGAGACCGAAGCAAACCTAACGGTTGTTAGTAAAAAAGAACCCTCAACAGAAGAAGTGGAGAATTTACTGTTTGCAAATATTTGTGCCAAGCATCTGAAATCTAACACCATTGCCTTGGTCAAAAACAAGCAAATGATTGGCATGGGGTGTGGACAACCCTCAAGAGTAGATGCACTCAAGCAAGCGATTATCAAAGCCAAAGCATTTGGTTTTGACTTGAAAGGAGCCGTGATGGCCTCAGATGCCTTTTTCCCTTTTCCTGATTGTGTTGAAATTGCAGACAAGGAAGGAATAACTGCGGTGATTCAGCCAGGAGGATCTATTAAAGATCAGTTGAGTATTGATTATTGTGATGCCAATGGAATGTCAATGGTGATGACTGGCAACAGGCATTTTAGACATTGAGTTCTTTTTTTGAAGAAATTGAAAGTCAAACTTTTTTCTCCCTCAAAATATTCTTTTCTTCTTTCTTTTTTTTAATAAAATCATATCTTTGCACTCCTTTTCAGAAAAGGGAGAAAAAATACTTTAATTTTTAAAGAAAATATATCATGCAAACAGTAACTGTCAATGGTGTTGCAAGAACCGATACCGGCAAAAAAGCAACCAAAGCGGTAAGAAAAGAGGGCATGATTCCATGTGTACTATATGGAATGGATAAAGCTAACCACTTTACAGTAAAACCAAATGATGTAAAGAAATTGGTTTATACTCCTGATTTTAAATTGGCTGAAATAAATATCGATGGAAACAGTGAAAAGTGTTTTGTCAAAGATATTCAATTTCACCCTGTAACTGACGAAATCGTTCATATTGACTTTTTGAAGTTGATTGATGGACACCAAGTGAAATTGGAAGTACCTGTTAGATTCGTTGGAGTTTCACCTGGTGTGAAAACTGGTGGGAAATTACAACCTAATGTACGTAGGGTAAAGCTCAAAACTACTCCAGATAAAATCATGGATAAAGTAGAAGTTGATATCAGTCACTTAAACTTAGGCGATGCTGTGCGAGTGAGAGATATTGAAGAAATGGAAGGTGTAGAAATCATGATGCCTGAAGGTATGCCTTTAGCATCAGTAGTTGTACCAAGAGCCTTGAAAAGTGCAGAAGCCAAAGAAGAAGCTGGCGATGCAGCTGCAACTGAAGAAGCTGGCGAAGAAGGTGCCGATACAGCTGCGGAATAGTAGTTATCAATTCATTGATTTAGAATATATGAAAAGACGTAAAGAAGTGATTCTTTGCGTCTTTTCTTGTTTATAAACATGCTGCTAATGCGTATTACCACAGTTCAGTCCTCTTTGGTTTGGGAAAGTATAGAAGCAAACCTTCAATCGTTTGAAAAAAAGATTGAAGCGCATAAAGCTCAGACCGACATCATTGTTCTGCCAGAAATGTTTACGACTGGATTCACGATGAATCCAGAGCAGGTTGCAGAGTCTTTTGAAAATTCTCGAACCATAGATTGGATGAAAAATATGGCTGCTAAACTTGGAGCAGCTATCTGCGGCAGTATTATTATTTCAGAAGCAGGAAACTATTTCAACCGCTTCATTTGGGCAACTCCTGAGGGAGAAATTCAATATTATGATAAGCGACACCTTTTTACCTTGGCGGGAGAGCACATCCCATTTAATGCAGGAAATCAGAAACTAATTATCGAATATAAAGGTTGGAAAATATGTCCAATGGTGTGTTATGACTTGCGGTTTCCAGCATGGTGCAGAAACTTAGAGGATTTTGATATTCAGATTTTTGTGGCCAATTGGCCCAACAAAAGAAGCCATCACTGGAAATCTCTTCTGATGGCAAGGGCAATTGAGAACCAATGTTTCGTAGTTGGCGTAAATAGAGTAGGAAGAGATTCTAATGATTTGGTTTATACGGGCGATACTTCTATCATTGATTATGCTGGTGAAATTTTATACCAAAAAGAAAATGAAGAAGAAGTGATGACGATTGAATTCTCGAAAGAAAAATTAACCAAATTCAGAAATAAGCTCAACTTTCTTGCCGATAGAGACACATTCGAAATAAAACGATAATGAACTGGTTTTTTAGATTATTTAAAAAAGAAAAAGTAGAAGAAGATCCGATGAAATACTTAATCGTTGGCCTTGGAAATATGGGAATGGATTATGATGACACGCGTCATAATGTGGGATTTGAGATTGTAGATCATATTGCAAAAGAAGCAGAAGTTATTTTTAAAAATGACAGTCAAGGTGATATTGCCAAAGTCAAATATAAAGGACGAACACTGATTTTGCTCAAACCTTCTACTTTCATGAATTTGAGTGGAAAAGCTGTCAGATATTGGATGACCAAAGAGAAAATTATCGCTGATAATTTACTCGTTGTGGTAGATGATTTACAGTTGCCTTTCGGCAAATTGCGATTGCGAAAAGGCGGTTCGGACGGTGGACACAATGGTTTGAGAGACATCGACAAAATGTTTGGCAATAATAAATACGCTCGATTGCGAGTTGGAATTGGTAATGATTTCCCTAAAGGTCGCCAAGTAGATTTTGTGTTAGGAAAATGGTCAGACGAAGAATCGAATGCGCTGCCTGCTATTCGAAAAAAAGCAGCAGACATGGCAAAGAGTTTTGCAGCGATTGGTATCAAACACACCATGAATCAGTTCAATAACAAATAGTTCGCTTTATTAGGATATAAAAATTACATGGAGATAACTTTTTCCACGGAACTTCTCTGTCCTTGAGTAAATTTGAGAAACTCAATGCTTGGAAATTTCTTAACTACCGTATAAACCGCCTATCATAAACCGCAACATTCCCTCGGTCATCTTTCACCTCTAAAGTCAAAGTATGCTCGCCCTTCCCGATTCGCTCATCAAACTTGTGGGTGATTAGATTTTTCTTTCCATCCAATTCAAAAAGAACCCATTTGCCATCCACTTTTCCAGTATAACGAAGCGAACGAGCCTTACCGGTGGTGGCCATGTTATCGGTAATTTTAAAGGACATTTTAGAACGACCGCGCATATCGTTTTTGAAAGAGATAGGCGTAATTTTCGGGGGTTCCGTATCAAGCATGATAGAGAAGTTGCCGAGGGTTCGCACTTTGGTGTGTAGCATATTTCCTTCCCAGCTACCACCAGCGTTTTTGATGTTATTATTTTTATCACAAAAGGCGATGAATGCTTTTGATTTTAGCTCTTTTGGGATTGTTTTAGAAGGGGAAATGGAGAGGTCATAATATTTATGCACGGGTGTAGTGTATTCGCCCAAATGATGCACCGAGGAGTAATACTCCTTCGAATTGTCAGTAGAAAGTGTATAGTTCAAATAGCAATTTTCATAAAAAGTCTTTGTCCCAAAATCGGCAATTACAGTACCTGTATTAATGACATTGGCTTCCTTATATTTTAAAATATAATTGAAGGTATTAGCTTTAGAATCATCTACTTCGCCACGTTTTACCCAAAACTTCAGGCGACTCTCATTCCCATTTGCATCACTGGCTACAAATTCAATTTTGGTGGGCTGATCTTTGAAAAGTTTGACCACGCCATTGTTGATGTTTTTTCCATAAATCGATAACCGATTTCCAGGCAACTCAAAGCAACGATTGAAATAACTTTTCTTTGAAACTTGCTCTTCATAATCCAAATGCGCGTTGATATATCGCGTCTCACCAAAACTGAATTTATTCATATTGAACTCATAAGCCAACGAGTCATTTTTATACATTTTGAGGGCATAAATACCATTCCAATTGCTCACTCCATTATGATGATCGTACACTTTGAGCGCCATCCCAACACGCCACGCGCCTATAGTCAGGGTGTCGCCTTTCAGGCCATATTCACTTCCTTTTTTGGAAAGGTTGATGGTTTTGGTGCCGATGGTTTCTTTGTTATTGTTGAGGTGATAAACTTTCAATTGGTGCATTTTGGGTTTTCGAGTGTCCTCAAATGGAATACCGAACAACAACGGATTGCAAGGCACGTCTCCAGAGTTGCGAATTTCGAAATGCAAATGCGGCCCAGTTGAGCCACCAGAGTTGCCCATTTTGCCAATTTGTTCTCCTTTTTTGAAAGAAAATAAACCTGCTTCTGGGTATAAATTCACACTGAATGATTTCTTGTTGTACTGCGTTCGCTTTACATAATCTGCGATTTTTTTATCAAAACTTTGGAGGTGGGCATAGACTGTTTTATATCCGTTCGGATGTTTGAAATAGAGCGCATTTCCATATCCACTTGGCGAAACTTTGATGCGTTCTACATAGCCATCTGCTGCTGCATACAATGGTTGACCTGCACCACCCTTAGCTGGTTTGATGTCGATGCCTGAATGAAAATGATTAGGCCTTAACTCACCAAAAGTTCCTGATAAACGAATGGTTGCCTTCACTGGTTTTCCAAAATAATCGGTTGGGAAAGTAGAGGCATCTACTTTTTTAGCAGCTTCAATAACAGATTGGATATCGACGCCATCTTCGAAAAAATCGGCATTACATTGATGCGTTTTTTCAAAAATATTGAAGGCCAACAATGTGGTCAGTAAGGGGAGTAAGAGTAGGTATTTTCTCATATTCAAAACGGATTCTATCTGCAAACTTCAAAGAAAATGACGAGTTTATCAATTTCTGAGGCTAATTTAGGAAATTAATTATTCCTCAAAATAAACCCGCTTCACACGCTGTGAAATATTCGTAAACACTTCATAAGCAATCGTTCCATAACATTGGGCGAGGGTAGTAGCAGAGGGTTTTTCTCCAAAAATAATCACCTCATCTCCTTCCTGAGCAAAAGGAATATCCGTGAGGTCAATCATAGTCATGTCCATGCAAATATTACCGATGGTAGGCGCTAATTTTTCATTCACTAAAACAGAAAAATTGCCATTTCCAGCAGCACGCAAAAGCCCATCTGCATAGCCAATTGAAATCGTGCCAATACGCATGTTTTTAGTTGCTTTTCCTTTTCGGCTGTAGCCAACAGTTTCTCCTTTTTTGAGTTCGTTGATTTGAGAAATGGTGGCTTTGAGCGTCATTACATTTTGCAATTTATCAGCAATGGTATTTGAGCCATCAATACCATAAATGCCGATGCCGAGTCGCACCATATCCATCTGCAAATTAGGAAAACGAAAGATGCCAGCACTATTTAAAATATGACGCATGGGTGAGTAGCCAAGTTCGTTTTCGAGGATATCTGCTGATTTTTTGAAGGTCGAAAATTGCTTTTTTGAAAACGAGTCATGAGTGGCATCTTCACTTCCTGCCAGATGTGAGAAAATGGATTTCACCACCAACCGTTTCTCGTTTTTCAAATGCTCAATTAATTTAGGAATTTTTGTTTTTGAAAAACCGAGACGACGCATGCCCGTGTCAATTTTCAAATGAATGGGCAATTTGATTTTTGCTGGTAATGCATTAATTAATTCATGCAATTGTCGGAGGCTATAAACTTCTGGTTCGAGATTGTATTGAAACAATTTTTCAAAAGTGGCTTGCTCAGGATTGAGTACTAAAATTGGCAATTTGATGCCTGCTTCTCGCAATTCCACGCCCTCATCTGCATACGCCACAGCGAGGTAGTCCACCTTTTGAAATTCGAGCAAACGCGCCACTTCCACACTGCCAGATCCATAACCAGAAGCCTTGACCATGACCAACATTTTTACTTTTGGTTGGAGGTAAGAGGCATAGACATTCAAGTTGTGCTTGAGGGCATTGAGGTTGATTTCCAGAACGGTTTGATGTGCTTTTTGTGCAAGTCGATTGGCTATTTTTTCAAACTGAAATTTGCGGGCACCTTTCAGTAAGATTGCTTCATTTTTGAATTGAGCTTGAAGAATGTTTTTTAAAAAATCAGCCGTATTTTTATAATGTAAAAACTTCGTCTTTTTAGACAATTGCTTTTTTAAAGCACTTATCTCTGGGCCAATTCCCACTACTTTTTCAATCTTTTTCTCACTCAGAAGCTGACCGACAATTTCATATAGAACAGCAGGTGACTGGCCACTTTGCAAAATATCTGAAAGAATAACCGTTCGAGATTTTTGGACGTTTTGTTGTTCCATAAAATCCAATGCCACACGCAGCGCCGTCAAATCATTGCTGTAGGAATCATTGAGCAACAAACAACCATTGACCGCTGATTTCATTTCGAGCCGCATGGTCATCGGTTCGAGATTTTTTAAGCGTTGATTGATAGTTTTAGTGGTATATCCTAAATGGAAAAGTGATAGGCAGCAGTGCAGTGCGTTTTCCAAATTCACCTGCGTTATGAATGGAATAACTAGGCGTATTTTCCGTTTTTTGAAGGTGCCTTGCAAAACGGTTTTTCCCTCGCTTATTTCCTTTTTGGAAATGAGTAACGAGGCATTTTTTTTGTAAAAACTCCAGGAGAGTAATTCTTTGTCAGAATATTTTTTTCGGATGGCTTCCGCCAAAATTTTATGGTCTTCACTAAAAATAATGGTTTCAGACGATTTAAACAGTTTTAATTTTTCTCTGATTTTTTCCTTTTTGTTTTTGAAACCTTTGCTATGTGCTTCGCCGATATTTGTGAAAATGCCAATCTGTGGTTGAATGATTTTGGAGAGTTTTTTCATCTCCTTTTTTTGAGAAATACCTGCTTCAAAAATACCCAATTCATCCTCCTTCTCAATTTGCCAAACGGAAAGTGGAACGCCAATTTGTGAGTTAAAACTCTTCGGGCTGCGAACGATCTTTTTGTCTTTTTGCAAAAGTTGATGCAGCCATTCTTTGATGATGGTTTTGCCATTGCTGCCCGTGATGCCGATAACTGGCAATTCGAATTGCTCCCGATGTTTTTGGCCAATGATTTGAAGTGATTTTAGTACGTTTTTTACCAAAATAAAATTGGCTTTTGGAAACAACGCGAAGCCTACTTTTTTTGAAATAATAAAAGACCTGATTCCTTTTGCGTAAGCATCTGCAATATAGTCATGGCCATTCTTTCTTTTTCCCGAAAGGGCAAAAAACAATGACTGATTCGGAAAAATTACTTGCCGACTATCAATCAACAAATAATCGATGAGGGTTTTTGGATTTTTCTTTTGGAGAAAATTTCCTTTCGTAATTTCCGCAATGTGCTGAATGGCGAATGACAATAAATGAAGTGTTTTTAGTCAACTAGATTGAAGTAAATTAGTTGATATTTCAAATTGTAGGACAAATATGTACAAAAAGCAGCGTTTGAGGTGTCCAAGACTATCAATTGTTCTCTGAAATCCTTAAATTTATAGCCTTCTATACTATGGACATTTAAAAAATACAAAAAATGAATTTTCAAATCCTCGTATCGGTTGCCCTTTTGATGGTCTGTGGTGTATGCTCCGGGCAGGTGACTTTTCAACCTAAGCAACAATCTTATGAAAGTCAGGGAGTTGTTTTTGATAAAGAATTCACAGTTGATTTGCGTGTTTTGCAAACGAATGGATTTACGCTTGGCTTTAATCAAGGTAAGTTGAAGACTTACTATAAAACACCTTTCTACCACATTAGTATCGGCGAGTTAAAACACATCAAAGAATTTAGGCAACAAAGTTTTGAGTCTGGCGGCTTTAATGGATTCGGAAATAATCAATCCTACGTTTTTGGAAAAAAGAATAACCTCTATGTAGTGCGAGGTGGCTACGGCCAAAAAAGATATTTTACGGAAAAGGCAAAAGAGAAAGGATTAGCAGTAGGAATGTCTTGGGAGTTTGGCCCAACGCTAGGTTTGCTCAAACCATATTATCTCGATTTGGGTTATCCTACTGGAAATAGCAATAGCAGTAGCCGAACTTATCGTGCCGAAAGATATACCGAAGAAAATCATGATATTTTTCTTGAGCCTTCTCGAATTGGTGGGGCAGTGGGTATTGGTAGAGGTTGGGGTGAACTATCAATTCGACCAGGTGTTCATGCTACAGCGAGTGCTCATTTTGATTGGGGCGCTTTTGACGAATTTGTGAAAGCAGTTGAGGCTGGCTTTATGGTGGATGTTTTCTTTGGGAACACAGATATCATGGTTGAGGTGGAAGGTGTTGAAAATCGGCCATTTTTCCTTAATGTTTTCGTTAATTTGCAACTTGGGAAGCGATGGTAATATTTTGAATTCGCGATTACGAGAAATCGAGACCTTGATAGAACTCAATTCACGAAATCCCGATTTCTCGGTGTCCCGAACGCTATAAAATTAACAAAATGATTGAACTACCGATTGTAGAGGGAAAATCTGAGCGAAGACGCAAGCCCGATTGGTTGCGTGTGAAACTGCCTATCGGTCCCGAATATAAAAAAGTCAGAAAGTTAGTAGATGAGTACAAATTGCATACAATTTGTCAGAGTGGTAATTGTCCGAACATGGGTGAGTGCTGGGGGGCAGGCACTGCGACTTTTATGATTTTGGGAAATACATGTACCCGTTCTTGCTCATTTTGTGCCGTAAAAACAGGCCGCCCACCAGAGTATGATGAAGATGAGCCAAGAAGAGTAGCAGAGGCGATTCAGTTGATGGGTGTAAAACATGCCGTCATTACTTCGGTCAATAGAGATGAGTTGAAAGATAGAGGTGCAGAAATTTGGTATCAAACTGTCCGTTCGGTTAAAGAATTAGCTCCACAAGTAACCATTGAAACATTGATTCCAGATGTAAAAGCTAACTGGGAAGCATTGACTCGAATGATTTCTGGTGGTCAAGAAGTTGTTTCTCACAACATGGAAACAGTAGAAGCACTTTATCGGAAAGTACGTCCACAAGCAAAATATCAACGCAGTCTTGATCAGATAAAAATAACTAAAGAGTTTGGCAAACGAACGAAGTCAGGCATCATGGTTGGCCTCGGTGAAACTGCGGAACAAGTTTATAAAGTGATGGATGATTTGGTCGCGCATGGCTGCGATGTATTGACTATTGGTCAATATCTACAACCGACCAAAATGCACTTAGCGGTGGATGAATTTGTCCATCCTGATGTCTTTGCTAAGTATAAGGAAGTCGGCCTTTCTAAGGGTTTTGCTTTTGTGGAGAGTTCACCATTGGTGCGTTCTTCTTATCACGCAGAGCGGCATTTGTGATGATTACTGCTCGCTTGTCCGATGAGTCACCGACTCGTCTGTCGGCAAACCAAAGATGTAAAAAGAGCCTTCGAATCAAAAATTTCTCAAAAATAAAAAAAGGCTGAATCGTTAGATTAACTGATGAGCCAGCCTTTTTTTGTTCAATCCTATTTTTTCTCTAAAACCCCTGACCCGAACAAAGCAAAATCATATTTCACAGGGTCATCAGGGTCAAGTTTTCGCAACTGTTGTGTCAGTTCCAAAACGGTACGCCAATCTGTTTGCTTTCGTTGAATGAGACCTAATTTTCGAGCCACTCTATCTACATGCACGTCAAGAGGAATGAGCAATTGACTGGGTTTGATTTTATTCCAAATACCAAAATCAACCCCTGCATTATCCTTCCTTACCATCCATCTGAGAAACATGTTCAGCCGTTTGCAGGTCGATTTTCGGGCAGGCGTAGCGACGTGCTTCCGCGTTCGTTTGGGCGCATCAGGCAATGAAAAAAACAATTCATGAAAATGAATCAAACCATTTTCGATGGTTTCGTCATTTGTAGTCATCCCTTCGGCGAAAGCCGTCTCTAACGAATCATTTTTTTTATAAAAATGAGAAAGGAATTCTAAAAAGTAGAGTGTATCAGTTGCCTGAAAAGTGCGGTGTTTAAAAGGCAAAAATCGTTTGCGATCTATCTCTTCATGATTGACCATGAAATCATGGGGCGCACCGTCCATCAAATCAATCAGCTCACGACCTTTGTTGATAATGGTTTTCCGCTGACCCCAAGCCAGCATAGCCACCCAAAAGCCGATAATCTCCCGATCTTGTTTCTTTGAAAATTGATGTGGCAAGCCAATTGGATCATCCTGAATGAAGTCAGGATGATTGTACTTGGTCACAGAATTGTCAAGAAATTTTTGAATGTCATTCAGCATTCAAATAAATGAATTTTAATCTCTATAATCGCACAAAATAAATCTTACGTTTGTGCACACGACCCAGAGATTGACTAATTAATTCAGAACAAAGCCTCCTAAAGAATATGACAGCAACATTGACTTATACCTTAGTTTTAGCAGCCATCTACCTTATTCGCAAGGCTTATTTATTATTGGATCTCGGTAAGTTTTTCTCCTAACTTGCTGGTGCTTCTCCCGGCATCTCACCGAAATTAAGCTTAAACCCGATACGCTGATTTGGCTCTTGTTGCACATCGTCATCATAATCTTCCCACATTGTTACTTCCTGCAGCAGCATTTCCAAATGTTTTAATACGAATGGATCTTTCAATTCCTCTGGTCTATAAATACCAATAGTCTTTGGTGGTTGCGGTTGACCATATCCTTCTATGAAAGGCATATTGATAAGTACCAAAATTTTGCCATTGAACAACTGCTGATACACCAATGAGCCATTGTGTTTTATCATATCCCGACGAATATTAACGGCAACTTCTTGGCTCATCCCACTCTTCACGTCACCTAATGAAAGTACAATTGCTTCCAAATTCTCCATTTCGTCTTTATGATGGATTTCTACATTCAAACCAACATCTTCACAGATCTCGCTTAGTTGTTTTTTGATAGATTTTTTAAGACGAGGCCAAGCCTTACGGTATTTTGTAGTGTTCTCTAAAATTTCTTTATATCGAGCTACTTTCTTAGAAAGATTTAGACATTCTGGATTCATCTAAGTATGTTTTTTTTGATGATGAAAAAAGACGCAATTTATAAAAGTCTTTTGAATATAGAAGGTAGTGCGAAAAAGGAGCCAAAAACTGTCGAGTTTTGGATAGTTGATTTCTCTGTGGAACTCTGTGTCTCAACTGCCAACTTTATTGAAAACCACACTAAACCCAAAATTGATATTCATTCTGCCTTAATCCACTTTTTGATGATTACACCTCCTTACAATTGAAAAACTGGGTTTAGCAATCACCTTTCAAAAACTTACCATATCTATTTTTAAATCTGTAGAACTGGAATCCAACAGGACATGAAGCATTTTCTTACCTTTGCGCGAATTTTTTGCAACGCATGTGTGTTCACGTTTACTAAACTTTCGAAGTTTAGTAAACGTAAGCTCAAAAGAATAATTTAAGTAAGAATGAAGATATCGCTAAACTGGCTCAAAGAATTTGTAAACCTTGATGGATTCACCCCTGATCAGGTAAGTGAAATGCTTACTGATTTAGGATTGGAAGTAGAAGGCATGGAGACATTTGAAAGTGTCAAAGGTGGTTTGAAAGGCATCGTGGTAGGAGAAGTGAAAACCTGCGGCAAACACGAAAACGCCGATAAACTTTCCGTGACAACGGTAGATGTTGGTGGCGATGATTTGTTGAATATCGTTTGCGGTGCGCCGAATGTGGCTGCTGGTCAAAAGGTATTGGTCGCAACAGTGGGCACGACGATTTATCCAACTGGCGCGGAGGAAGGCATCAAAATGAGTGAGCGAAAAGTGCGAGGCGAAATGTCACAAGGTATGATTTGCGCGGAAGATGAATTGGGGTTAGGCGAAAGCCATGATGGGATTATGGTTTTGCCAGAAGACGTGGCAGTGGGTACGCCAGCAGCAGATTATTTGAAAGTAGAAAATGATATCGTTTACGAAATTGGCTTGACGCCAAATCGATCTGATGGAACCAACCATCTCGGGACAGCCAAAGATTTAGCAGCGACGTTGAAAATCAATTTCGGAAAAGATGGACAAACTTGCGCTCCATCTGTCGATAATTTTAAAGTGGATGACAACTCCGCGCCTGTTGATGTGACGGTCGAAAATTTGGAGTCTTGTCCTCGCTATTCTGGTGTGACGATTTCGGGTTTGAAAATAGCAGAATCTCCTGATTGGTTGAAAAATAGATTGAGTGCAGTGGGCATTCGTCCCATCAATAATGTGGTGGATGTGACCAATTATATTTTGAAAGAATTGGGTCAGCCACTTCATGCTTTTGATTTGTCAAAAGTTACGGGTAATAAAATTATCGTAAAAAATCTACCTGCCGGAACGCCTTTCAAAGCGCTTGATGAGCAAACCTATAAATTACGCGCCAACGATTTGATGATTTGCGATGGTGACTCCAAGCCAATGTGTATCGGTGGAGTCTTTGGTGGTATTGACTCAGGGGTGAGTGATTCGACGACCGCTATCTTTTTGGAAGCGGCGCACTTTGGACAAATCACGATTCGTCAGTCGAAGACCAAACACAACTTGCATACTGATGCTGCTTTTGTTTTCGAAAAAGGCAGTGATCCAAACCTGACGGTTTTCGCATTGAAACGTGCAGCGACATTGATTCAAGAATTGGCAGGTGGAAAAATTACTTCTGAAATTGTTGATTTATATCCAAAACCAATCAAGCCAAACGAAATTGAAGTTTCCTATAAAAATGTAAATCGTTTGATTGGGGT
>CALDSS010000065.1 GCA_937924495.1 uncultured Saprospiraceae bacterium | reverse complement strand
CTTCAATCTCAAAACCAACCTTTTTCAAAGTTCTTTTTACTACACCTTTGGCACAGTAGGTAGTCAAAACACCGCCAGGTTTAAGGGCATCATACATTTTCTGAAGAAGTGTTTCTTCCCAAAGTTCAGGTTGAGAAGTAGGTGCGAAAGCATCAAAATAAATCACATCAAACTGATTTTTGAAATCAATTTCTTCAAAACGACGCTTTTGTTTTTCAATTAGAAAGTTCTTGGTGAGTGGTTGTTTTTGTTCCCAAGGCAATTGGTGCATTTTGTGGAAATGAACTTCCATTTCGTTACCAAAAATATTTCCATAATTAAGTTCCGCAATTTGCTCGTCTGTCAGGGGATAGGCTTCCAAAGTGGTATAATCAATTGATAACCCGTCAGCAATTGCTTCTTGCAAGGTCATGATGGCATTTAAGCCCGTTCCAAAACCAATTTCTAAAATGGAAATATCTTTTAAGGTGGCTGATTTGTATTTCAAACCAGCATCAATAAAGACCGTTTGAGTTTCCGTTTTAGCACCATGTTTGGAATGGTAACTCACTCCGAATTCCTTGGAAATTATGGAATGAGAACCGTCCTCAGTTGTAAAGATTTGAGACAAAAGAATTGGCTTAAGTGATAATACAGATTAATGGCTAAGTGGCTGAATGGTTATTTTAAACAAAAAACTATAAAACCATTTGGCAATTTACCCATAAAACCATTCTACAATGCAGCAGCGATAGCCGATGAACGAATCCCAAAGTGTGATTCATTGTAAATACAAACCCCATCTTTAATAATTAAAACCTGCGGCGATTGGTGAGTCACTCCAAATTCTTCTGCGATTGCATTTGAAATTGGGCGATAAGCCAATAAATCCAGATAATAAGCATCTTCAATTCCTGATAGCTCACTCCAATTTCTTTCTAATCTATCTTTCGCAGTACTGCTTACAGGACAGGTGGTACTATGCTTGAATATTAAAACAGGCCTCCCGAAGGAAGCCTCTTTTATTTTTTCTATATCAAGTCCTGAATTTAATTCAATCCAATTCGACATATTATTTTTTAACTATAGCGTGAACAGTTTGTGCAGCCTGAGTAGTTTTTTCTACTGCTGCTTTGAAGTTATTTGGACAGCCATATCCTCTGTTACAAGAAGAAATTGAAGCTACAAAAGCTAATAAAATTACAGCTGTTAAAATTTGCTTGATTTTGAATTTCATGATGTTCAAATTTTAATAAAACTTCGTGAAACCACATTCAACAAAGTTTTTTGGTGGATATATTTAAATAATGGATCAAACCTAAAACGGTTCAATTGTTTGTATTATTATTTCAAAATTTGATCAAATTAAAATCAGCGATTGGGATATTTAATAGAAAAATGCAAACAAAAATTCGCTGCTTCCTCAAAAATTGATCAAATCAGCTGCAAAAGTAAGCGATATCTACCTTAAAATAAACCTGTGACAGTGTAATTGACATTTTATTAAAAAATGAATGAAAATATCATTTGTCAAAGACTTCTGCTTGATTACCTTTGCAGTTCGTTTTTTATAATTGAAAATTTAGAAAAAGACACAATGGCAAGAGTATTACAACTGAGAGAGTCCTTAAGAGAAGCGATTGCAGAGGAAATGCGCCGTGATGAAAATGTTTTCATTATGGGTGAAGAGGTGGCAGAATACAATGGGGCATATAAAGTGACAAAAGGTCTTTTGGACGAGTTTGGTGCCAAAAGAGTGATTGATACACCAATTGCAGAGTTAGGTTTTGCAGGTATTGGGGTAGGGGCTGCGATGAATGGCCTTCGTCCGATTGTTGAGTTTATGACTTGGAACTTTGCAGTTTTGGCCTTTGACCAAATCGTAAATAATGCAGCAAAGACCTTGTCTCAATCTGCTGGTCAATTTAATTGTCCAATTGTTTTTAGAGGACCCTCTGGTTCTGCTGGTCAATTAGCACAACAACACTCCCAAACTTTCGAAAGTTGGTTAGCGAATTGTCCTGGGTTAAAAGTAATTTCTTGTACTGATCCAGGTGATGCAAAAGGACTTTTAAAATCTGCGATTAGAGATGATGATCCTGTATGTGTGATGGAGTCGGAGGTGTTTTATGCGCACAAAGGGGAAGTTCCTGATGGTGAGTATTTGATTCCTATCGGCGTTGCGGCAGTAAGGAGAGAAGGGACAGATGTAACTATCGTTTCTTACAATAAAATGATGCAGGTCGCTTTGGACGCTGCGGATGAATTGGCAAAAGAAGGTGTCTCTGCAGAAGTGATTGATTTAAGAACCATTCGACCACTTGATCATCATACGATTGTTCAGTCTGTGAAAAAGACGAATCGTTTGGTTGTAGTGGATGAGTCATGGCCATTTGGTGGCATCTCCGCAGAGATTGCTTATGAAATTCAGAAGTATGCATTTGACCATTTAGATGCACCTGTTACGCGTGTAAATGCGGCAGATACTTCTTTGAGCTACGCACCAACTTATGTTGATGAATATTTACCGAATGCGGCAAAAGTGATTAGAGCAGTGAAGGAAGTGATGTACGTAAAAGGTTGATGAGTTAGTTAATTGAGTTGATTAAGTTAATTTAGAAACTTTTTTAATTCATTGATTATAACAAAAATGCCTGATTCAAAACATTTGAATCAGGCATTTTTGTTTTTCAGAAAGAGATTGAATTACTTTTTCTGAGCTTTTTTCCACCCATCTCTGAGTGTCACCGTTCGGTTGAAAACCAAATTGTCATCTGTCGAATCTGGATCTAAAGTAAAGTATCCTTTTCTCAAGAATTGGAAGTGTTGCCCCACCTTTGCATTCGTCAAATAGGGTTCGATGTATGCTTTTTCAAGAACCTCCAAAGAGGCAGGATTAATAAACTCTTTGAAGTCTTTATCCTCATGACCTAATGGATTTTCATCTGCAAATAATCGATCGTATAATCTAATTTCAGCAGTTTTTGCATGTTCAATGGAAACCCAATGCAAAACGCCTTTTGCCTTTAAACCCGAAGTATCTTGACCTGATTTTGACTCAGGAAAATAGGTACAATTCAATTGAGTAACTTCTCCATTTTCATCCTCTTCAAAACTGTCACAACGAATAATATAACCTGCTTTCAATCGAGACATTCTTTCAGGCCCTAATCTGAAAAACTTTTTTGGAGGGTCTTTCATGAAGTCCTCTCTTTCAATATAAAGCTCCCCTGAAAATGGCATTCTATGGGCAGTTTTACGTTCGTCCTCTGGATTGTTTTCCAATTCTACCCATTCCATTTCTCCTTTCGGATAATTGGTGATGACTACTTTTAAAGGATTCAAAACCGCCATGACGCGAGTAGAAACTTTATTCAAATCCTGACGAGCCGAAAATTCTAATCTCGAAACATCAATAATGTTTTCTCTACGAGCGATACCAATATCGTTGGCAAAATTTCGAATTGATGCAGCAGTATATCCACGGCGACGATAACCAGAAATGGTTGGCATCCTTGGATCGTCCCAGCCATTGACATGACCATCATTTACCAATTGAAGCAATTTTCGCTTACTCATAACGGTGTGGCTCAAATTTCTTCTAGCGAATTCAATTTGCCGAGATGGGAAAATTCCTAATTGTTCGATAAACCAATTATAAAGCGGACGATGGTTTTCAAATTCAAGTGTACAAATTGAATGCGTGATATTTTCAAGAGAATCAGATTGGCCATGAGCAAAATCGTACATCGGATAAATATTCCATTTATCACCCGTTCTGTGATGCGCTTCATGCTTAATACGATACATGATTGGGTCACGGAGCAACATGTTTGGGCTAGCCATGTCGATTTTTGCACGCAATACTTTGGAGCCATCTGGAAACTCTCCGTTTTTCATTCTTTCGAATAAATCGAGATTTTCTTCAATACTTCTTTCCGCAAATTTATTTCTTGAACCAACTTTGGTTGGCGTACCTTTTTGTTCTGCAATTTCTTCAGAAGTTGAATCATCAACATAGGCTAAACCTTTGGAAATCAGTTCTTTAGCCCAGTCGAATAATTGATCGAAATAATCCGAGGCATAAAATTCATTATCCCATTCAAAGCCGAGCCATTGTATGTCTTTTTTGATTGCCTCAACATATCGCGTTTCTTCGGTTGATGGATTCGTATCATCAAATCGAAGATTACATTTTCCATTGTATTTGTTCTTCAAACCAAAATTCAAACAAATAGAAGATGCATGACCGATATGTAAAAAACCATTGGGTTCTGGTGGGAATCTTGTGGCAATTGATTTATGTTTTCCGCTTTCTAAATCATTTTCAACGATTTCCTCAACGAAGTTTAGTGAGACTTTTGGCTCCATTTTCTCTTATATTATTTATGCTTTAAACTGTATTCCTTTTCAAAAAGTTTGCAAAAAAACACATTTTAGATTTAATCTGGTAATTAACTTTTATTGAACCTGATTTAGGGACGAATAAAGAATAACTAATAACACAAGAGAATGATTATTTTTTTCTCGTCCCTGAGTAGATTTCTTTTAATTTCGCAATCATGACCACACCGACTAAATATATTATCCTTTTACTCACCGTTTTCTTTTTTTCATGCAATGAAGAACCTGCTGAATCAAAAACAGAAACGGTTGATAATGAACCAACTAATCGAGAAATGCTAATAGGCGGTTTAACCGAAAATTTAGTAGTTATCCAGGGGGATTGGCAAAATCAGAAAGATGAAAGCGAAACTATATCTGTTGAAAAGAATAAATTTTTATGGAAAAAATCATCAGAAGAAGAAGTTGAAAACTGGATAGAAGCATATTCAAATTGCCCTAATTTTTGTTCAACAAAAAACTCAAACGTATCTCAATATCCTTGCTTTATTCTGAAAAATGGAAACTCAGCGGAGTGTTATGCCATTTTAAAATTGGATAAAGACGAATTAGTTTTCACAGCTATTGCTGGAAAACCAAATGTATTAACCTTTCAAAAAGTAAAAGATTAAGAAAGTTTTGAGCAAACCTCCTTGATACGATTCATTGCCTCTGTCAATTTTTCATCACTAGCTGCATAGCTCATTCTGATACAATCAGGTGCTCCAAAAGCAGAACCCGGTACAGTGCCGACAAAAGCCTTTCTCAAAAGATACTCACAAAAATCAACTGAATTATTGACCACAAACCCTTCATCAGAAGTTTTTCCATAAAAACTACTGACATCTGGAAAAACGTAAAAAGCTCCTTTGGGGTAATTCAATTTCATTCCCGAAATTTCTTTCAAAAGTCCAATGACCAATTCGCGTCTTCTTTTGAATGCATCTCGCATCTTAAAACTTGGCGTTAAATCAGATTCTAAGGCAATCGCAGCTGCTTTTTGGCCAAATGAATTGGCACCCGAAGTAAACTGTCCTTGTATTTTTGAACATGCTTTTACCAACCAAGGTGGGCCGCCCATGTACCCTAAACGCCATCCAGTCATCGCAAAACCCTTGGCAAAACCATTGACTGTTACCACTTGATCTTTCATACATTCAATGCTTCCTAAAGAAAAATGACCTTCTTCGATGAAGTTGATGTATTCATAAATTTCATCAGAGATAATGATCAAATGTTTATGCTTGTCAAAAACTTTGGCTAATGCCTCCATCTCACTTTTAGTAAAAACTGAACCTGTAGGATTGCATGGAGAACTAAAAATTACAAGTTTGGTTTTGTCCGTAATTGCCCCTGCAACTTGATCTGGTGTTGGTTTGAAATCCTGATCAATTCCAGCATAAACTGGGACTGATGTTCCCCCGTGCATCTCGACAATTGCTTTGTACGAAACCCAAAAAGGGGAGAAAATTAGCACCTCATCTCCTTTATTTAATAAGGCAATACAGATGTTTGCAATAACTTGTTTAGCCCCATTAGAGACCATTATTTGACTTACGTCAAAATCTAAATTATTGTCTCTTTTGAACTTTTTTACAATCGCATTTCTTAATTCAGGAAGACCTGGAACAGGAGTGTATTTGGTGTATCCATCATCTAAAGCTTGTTTTGCAGCTTCTTTTATATGCTCGGGGGTGTCAAAGTCAGGTTCACCCAAAGTTAGGGAAATCACATCATGCCCTTCAGCAGCAACGTCACGCGCCAATTGAGCCATTGCGATGGTTGCAGATTCTTCCATATTTGTCACTAAATCAGATAAAGGTAAATCCAAATCAGTCTGATGCATCGTTTTATATTTTTGTTTGGCTAATTTTGCATTGAAGTCGTAAAATAATTGAAACTGAATCCTAATTTTGAATGTTTCATATTTAGTGGCACAAAGAAATGCTAAATTATTATCACATTAAACATTTTTATAAGATTTTGATTTGAAAAAAGTAAGAGTTGATAAATGGTTATGGAGCGTTCGGATTTTTAAATCAAGAACTTTATCCACTTCTGCATGCAAAGGGGGTAGTGTGAAGCTAAATGACTCAAAACTTAAGCCTTCGTATTTGTTAGTAGGAGGAGAAGTTTTAAAAGTGAGCAAAAATGGTTTCAACCTAACTTTTAAAGTGGAGAAATTGATTGAGAAAAGGGTAGGAGCGCCACTAGCTATAGAATGCTACAAGAATTTAACTCCTGAGGCTGAAATGAATAAATTCACTGATTGGTTTGTTGGAAAGTCGAAAGGTGAATTCAGAGAAAAAGGACTGGGAAGACCGACCAAAAGGCAAAGAAGGGATATTGATAAATTTAAAAACGAGGAATAAAAAAACGGCTTTCTGCAATTACAGAAAGCCGTTGATTTATTGACTATGTAAATAAAAATTCACGGTTTAGTGAATTTCGATTTTTCTAAGAACTGTTTCATCATTTCTTTGAATCTGAATATAATACAACCCAGCACTTAGATTCAAGTCCATCTCTCTTTTCAAAAATCCAGAATTGAATCTTTCTTTTTCGGTATAGAAAACTTGACC
>CALDSS010000064.1 GCA_937924495.1 uncultured Saprospiraceae bacterium | reverse complement strand
AATTTTCTCAATATTTCTTAAACTTTCAAAATTGGTCACTGTATCTGCAAAAAAGGAAGAAATTTCTACGGTTCCAATTATTTCTTTACAGTCTGGATATTCGTTTGCAAAGGCATCAATTTCGCTTTGACTACCAAATCGAATCCCTTGAGGCAAGCAACGCTCCTGACCAGTTACGGAAATTAAAAACAGAAATGAAAAAAAAATAAGTAAGAAAAGTCTCATGTTTTCAAAAACTAAGGTTAGAAAAAAACTAAAGATAAAATTAAAAAAAATCTAATGGAACTCAATCCATTAGCCAACTATCTTATTCCTCCTCGGTGGTTTAACTATTGGAGTTAGTTGCTTGCGCGTTGTAAACGCTCACAAAAGTGGGCTCCAATTGGAGACCAATAACCAGCAAAGAATGAGTCCTTTTCTTAAATCAAAAGCAATTATTCTTTCTCTTTTTTCTTCTTAGCCTTAGCCTTTTTTCTGGCTTTGATAGTGGCCGCTTTTGTTTTAGCAGCTTTTATTTTTTCAGATTTTACTTTCTTTGCTTTTTCAGATTTCACTGCTTTTACGGCTTTTCTTTTTTGTCTTGCCGCTTTTGATTTTTGATCTCTTTTGGCTCTTCTTAATTTCTCTTTTAGTTCTTTAAGAATTTCTTTTTCTACTTCTACTTGCTTCTCTAATTCTTTAATTAAGTCCATATTTTTTTTTATTTTTTATCAATAAGTTATGCGCAAGCTCTCTTGCGACTGGGAAAAATTGTGCTCCATAAGCGCCAAGGATTGGCTGATGTACCATAACGTTTCTTCTGCTTCTCTGGCCCAAAAACCTCAGGGCTCAATGTTATAAAAAATAAGGAATAATCTCAAAAAAGGTTTAAAAAATACCTTCATAAATTTCTCACTCTGAAGTTGTTTAAGAATGGAGTTCAGGATTAAATTTGCCGCTTTTAGCCAATCAATGAGTTTTTAAACAACTTCTATATTATTGGTTTTGATCTTCAAATCATATAACTTCTGTTCTTATCTATTCAAAAAAAAGGCTAATGAAACTCAATCCATTAGCCGATACTAAGTATTTGGTAAAACTTGTTAGGAATATATAAAGCTTTTTAGTTATTTGATTTTTTAGATTCCATTCTTGACATCAGATTTTCTGGTAGTGCCGCTCCAGACTTGATCAGCGCTAAAGATTCTGTTTCATCATCAAGAGTGAAGATTAACTCATACTTACCTGCGGCGACAACATTCAAACCCAAATCCAATTTATTGAAACCGATAGATGCGTTATATAATTCAGTATGAACAATGGAAGCATCTTCTCTACTTACGACATCCATCTGCAAATCACCTTCAACGATACTCAAAAAATATAGTACATATTCATTTGCCAATTCATCCATTTCAAAATTGCTGATGGTGAAATGATTTTGATATTCTTTAGTTATTGAAGCCATTTTACCATGACTAACAATCCCGTCTTTATGTACGCTCTTAACTCTATAATGAGCCCGCTCGCCTTTAGATCCCAATCCTAAATCCACAAAAGAGTAACCTTTTTTGACATTATCATTTTCAAGGGCAGCAAGCGTTACCACTTCTTCAAAATTCTGGGCATCAGTAGATTTTTCAATAATAAATGATTTGATATCTTTTTCATTAAAAGTTGTCCACTCAATGGCAGTTCCAATTTCCATTTCTGTAATAATTAGATCAGAATATTTTCCTTGCTGAGCGGAAGCTAAATGAAAGAAAGCTGTTATAAATAGCACCACGAGAATATTATATCTCAAAAATTTTGTCATTTCTTACAAGTGTTTTGTTCAAACCATGTCACAAAAATCAATCCACTCAATATGTGAACCTTGGGTACTTTTGAATATAAAAAACAGTTATGTATTCATACTTTTACAACAATTAAAATACAAAAATTAAACATTAACGAATCGCTTAGCGCGAGACAAAAGTAGAATTCGATTTCAGGGAAGATTTTTTTTGTATTCGATTTGACCTTTACCGCTTAACTTCTCCATAACATTACCGCCTCTACGTCGTTCTTAATCACTCAAGTTGTAATCTAATAGTCAAGCCTTAAATTGGTTGATTAGGTTGATTGAGTTGATTAATTTCTCAGGCGGCGACTTCCTGTCACCTCCTGAGTTTGAAAAGCTCTTAGACATTGATAATCAATTACTTAAGTTGGGTTTAACCTATTGTTTCATCCCTTACTATGCCATCGAACCCTTTTCAAAAAATGTAAAAACCTCATTCATGTCACTTCGCCAATTCTGCCTTGCATTTTGTATTTTGCCAATAGCCTTAATTGCCCAACCTCCCATCGAAGGAGTTATCATTGAAAAAGAAGTAGTTAAAGAATTTGCTCCTGATTTTGAGATGACCATGGCCGACGGCTCTAAACAGAAACTAAGTGATTTTAGAGGAAAGGTCTTGTACTTGAGTTTTTGGGCGAGCTGGTGCAAACCGTGCATTAGTAGCTTCAACAAATACCGAAAGATGAGAGAAGACATGGAAAAGTTAGGTATCGTGATGCTCAATGTATCTATTGATAAATCTAATGAAAAATGGAAAGCGGCCATCGCCGAGCATCAGCCTACTGGCATCCATGCCGCTGTTGCACAAGATAGCGTGCGAGACGCTTATCAATTGTACTCCGTTCCACTATATGAGATTGTGGGTAAGCGTGGTCAATTTTTGTATCTGTCTGATGATCCCGATCGCAACATTTTAGACAACTTTCGACAGTTCCTTTCAATGGAATAAGTTCAGGAGGTTCTTTATTTAGCTATACTATAGAAATGGAAGAAAATACCAAAAGCTATTTCTAACTTTGGCTCTGAAATAATTTTCTATGCTTTCATTGCTCAAACATCTGGTTCTTCAGATCGTACTACTTGCCGGACTCTTACTTTTTTCTACAGCTGCTCAAGCTCAGAAAAAGCCAAGACAACTTTTCGCAAAATTCATCACTGAGGAAATAAAACTGGACGGCAAGCTGGATGAGGTGGCATGGCAAAACGCAGAGGTGGCAAAGGACTTTTGGCAAAACTTCCCTTCCGATAGTACAGATGCTAATTATGACACTAAGATAAAAGTAGTTTATTCAGAATCGACATTGTATTTCGCCATTCGAGCTGAGTCATCTGGTAATGACTTTGTAGTGTCCACACTAAAGCGAGATTTCAGTGGTCGCTCCAATGATAACGTGACGGTCTTATTGGACACCTACAGCGATGGCACCAATGCTTTTGGTTTTGGGGTGTCGCCCTATGGCGTTCAGAGAGAAGTGCTGGTTTCAGGCGGTGGAATTGAACGTGGAGATTGGAACTTCACTTGGGATGTAAAATGGAAATCGAAAAGCACCATGCATGATGATCATTTCATAGTGGAAATTGCCATTCCATTTACATCCATAAAATTTCAAGAAGGCAGTAAAAAATGGAGATTCAGAGGTTATCGATTCAACTATCAAGACAATGAGCGCAGTACATGGGTGCGTGTTCCACAAAATATGCTTTTAATCAATTTGGCTTTTATGGGCGAGTTGATTTTTGAAAAACCTTTAGGAAGATCACGGACACCACTGACTCTCATTCCGTACGTCAATGCGCTTACTCAAAAAGATTTTGTAGGCAACGAAAGTGATAATACCATCGGCGTAGGTGGAGATGCGAAAATTGCTATCGGCAATAATCTAAACCTTGATTTGACAGTCAACCCAGACTTTTCGAATGTGGAAGTAGATGATATCATCACGAACCTCACGCGTTTTGAAGTTTCGCTACCAGAGCGGCGGCAGTTTTTTATTGACAATAGCGACCTATTCAATAGCTTTGGGAATAGGCGGGACAACCGCCCCTTTTTCTCAAGAAGAATTGGCTTGGCAACTGATACGGCTGGCAACACTATCCAAAATGACATTTTGGGTGGATTGCGATTGAGTGGAAAATTGAATGAAAATTGGCGTTTGGGGTTATTGAATATTCAAACCGCAGCTGATACTGCCAACAATATTGCCTCCAATAACAATTCCATGTTCGTTTTACAACGAAAGTTGTTTAGCCGTTCCAATGTGGGAATGTTTGTGATTAATCGACAGACCTTTGATGATTATGATTTTATGGAAGATTCGGATCGATACAATCGAGTGGCGGGCTTGGAATACACAGTGGCATCCTCGGATAATGTTTGGACTGGAAAATTTTATGCTCACAAATCCATCAACCCTGATGATAAGGATGGAAACATTGCCGCACAAGCCTACTTAATTAGGCAAACTAAAAATTGGCGATTGGCAAGTCGTCATACTTATATCGATGCAGAGTATCAATCTGACTTGGGATTTGTGCCTCGGAATGATGCCTATAAACCGGCAGCTTCTATTACACGATTTTTCTATCCAGGTAATAAAATTCTAAATCGGCATGATTTAAGAATTTTAGGTTCCGTGTTCTTTCGTCCTACTTTAGACTATCAAAGAACCGATCACACCTATCAGGCCATTTGGAGTTTTTCCTTTACCAATCAAGCAAACTTAGAACTCAAAGCAAACAATCGCTTTATTTTCTTGACCGATGAGTTTGACCCCACAGGTTCAGATGATGGTGTACCGCTTCCAAGTAATATTGGCTACAACTTCAATGAGTGGAGTTGGGAATTTAATACCAATCGAGCAAATAATTTCGTAATCGCGACCAATTCAACCTTCGGTGGGTTCTTCACAGGCAATCGCCTTTCAGTAGGTGGGGAAATTTCATATAGATTGCCTCCCAAAATTTCATTTAGCCTTGCGGCAAATTATGATAGAATCCGATTACCCGATCCGCATCCTGATGCTGATTTGTGGTTATTGAGTCCACGTCTTGATATCACCTTCACCAAATCAATTTTCTGGACGACCATTTTTCAATACAGTAATCAGCAAGATAATTTGGGTATCAACTCACGGTTGCAATGGCGATTTGCTCCCCTCTCCGATTTATATTTGGTTTATAATGACAACTATTACGTCAGTCAATTTGAACCGAAATTTCGGTCATTGAATTTGAAGGTAACTTATTGGTTAAATATTTAGGTCTTAATCATCCGCCTATTCAAAATGTCTCCATTTTCAAGATGGATAGAAATTAGATAAATTCCTTTTGTTAAAAATTCTAATTCGAGAGTTAACTCACCGGTATTGTATTTGTCTAACTTCCACATTCGAGCCGTTTGACCTGTTGAGGAGGTGATTCTTACTTTTTTTATAGGGTTATTAAAATCACTTTTTCTGATGTGCAATAAATTATCTGTAGGATTAGGAAAAATCTGAATCGTGTTTTCAAAAACAGAATTATTTATTTGAGTCAAAGCCCCACAACCTTCACTATCCATCAATAAGCCAGGAATGGTTGCAAGATTGTCCCTCATTGCTTCCGACTGCTGGGGAGTAAACATTCGAGCACAAGCATAATTCATAATATTGGCGAAGTTATCTATCTGTTCATTGGTCGAGTCCTCACAAGAATCCATGTCTCTACAGGAGTAGGTTACAGAACATTTCGGGGTATCATCAATAAAATCATCTATGTTACAAAATTGCACCAACGGATGAGTGGGCGTACCAAATGAATGCAAAAGACCAAGTGCATGACCGAATTCATGCGCTAAAGTTCCTACATCTCCTAATTCTAAAATACTTCTTTCTTGAGCGATATCCATGTCAATCACTGCACCCGGAATTCCTTGACTCAAAATCGAACCGCCGGGATAAAAATGACTTGGACTTGATCCATAATTCACAATAATATTACTGTCTCTTATGGGTGCAATCCAGAGATTGAGATATTCCAAAGTATCCCATGGAGAAACGCCACTAGAAGAGTCGGCCTTGATCACCTCTAGACCAGGAATGAGATCATCAAAACTGATATTATTAAAACTCTCAAAGTCCATTCTCCTCCTCGTGATACCATTTGTGGGCATTCCTAAAGGATCCGTTTCTACTAAGCAAAACTGAATTTTTGAATCATGAATTAAATTCCTATGCTCTGGCATAACCAGCGTATGATCAAAACCTTCCCCTCTAAACAGCTCATTGGTTCCTTCCAATAATTCAATAATCCTTTCATCAGAAATACTATCGCTTTCATGATAATACAAAACATGCACTACCGTTTTCACAAAAATGGTTTCATCTTTTGGGAAGCTACTTGTAGCAGGTTTGGCAGGCAACAACTGACTTGAAGCAATTTCATTGAAGTGACCACTGCTTAAGCAGAAACTATTTTCCTGACCCATCAATTGTTGAATATTAATAATCAGAAACAAAAGGATTGGAAAGAAGGCATTTGTAGCTTTCATAAATTAGTTTTCACGAAAATAGGAAATTTCGTAGAAATGAAAATGGCGTATCAAATTAATGACACGCCATTTTCAATTCCTTATTAAAGAAGCAGTTATGAAATTCCCAACAAAAAGAAGGTTCCTCCTACATTGTAAGTCGTCATTCCTTCTGGAACAACTTCCTCTGCCGAAGTTTTCTGTTTTACAAGGCGATAGACACCTTGGTAGGTTTTGCCATTAGGCATGGTGAGGTTGGCTTGTTTGCCAGCAATGGAGTCATTGATTGAAAAAATCAACATAAAACCCAAAATGCCATGCGTTGGTCGCTCCAAAAAAGCAGCCGCTTGAATACAATTCGTCATTCCCAGAGAACGAATGGGTGCATCCAAAACAAGCTCATTTTTCTTAGCACTCTTGGGAGAAGTTCTTCCTTTCCCTTTTGTACGAAAATCCGCTTCGCCCGGAATGATAGGGTTGCTATGTTTGCCATCTGCAGTTCCGTCCGAAACCATAATCATTAATGCTTCTTCATCTGCTTTAAATTGAGCATTGGCAGAAGCGAAAGCAAAAAATGTGCAGCAGAAAAATAGTAGGTATCTCATATTTGATGTAGTTTTTTTTCCAAAATATCTTTTATGCGTTTAAGCACTCTCTTTTTTTTACCACTTTTTAACAAAGTTCGTAAACTTAAATTTCAAAAAAATTGGATGTTTAGAAAAGTACAACTTTCTTAAAAATCACCCAAATTTCAAATTCTTCTATTAGATTAAGCTAAACGCTTCAAAAGCCAAAAATATTGATTTATGCCCACGAATATTATTTGAGCAAGCATTCATTTCGAAATTTCGTATTATTTTTTGATTAGTGCAACGATTTCAAAAAGTGCATTGTATATGAACGAAATATTTTCAGATCTTTGTCAAATGCAAAAATATATCTGCCTACTCCGAGGCATCAACGTTGGTGGCAATCGCAAAATGAAAATGGCCGACCTGAAAAAAGAGTTGGCTGATTTGGGTTTAGAACATATAAAAACCTACATCCAAAGTGGCAATGTCAGTTTTCAAGCCAAAGAAAAAGACGAGCAAAAACTGGAAGCTCAAATCACGAAAATGATTGCTGATAAATTTGGATTTGATGTGCCCGTAATGGTTCGACAGTCAGATGAACTGCAACAAATTTTTCAAAACTGTCCCTTTGTGGAAGGTGAAGAAGATCTAAGAATGATACACGTTGCCTTCCTTTCCGAAGAACCGTCGGAGGCCGCTTTCGCGGAAATGAATTTGGAACAATATGCCCCTGATAAAGCGCAACTTTTTAAGAGAGCGATTTATATCCATTATCCAAATGGGTCTTACAAAAGCAAACTGAGCGGCAATCTTTTAGAGAAAAAATTGGGACTTAAAATCACCGCTCGAAATTGGAAGACCATGATAAAATTAAAAGCAATGCTGGAGGACTAACCCAACCTTGGTAAAGAAATAGATGTCTTCTTCAATTAACTAACTATTCCAACATGAAAAATATTCTTCTTCTTATATTTTTGGTTTCTGGAGCCACACTTTTTGCACAAAATAATTCTACTCATTTGGTGGTGAAAGTAGGCCAACCAAATTTCGATACCCCTCCATCTCAAGTTCAAGGAATTTTCGAGCAAGACATTAGTAAGTCCTTTGGAATTGGATTGGAGAATGTCCATTGGTTACAAAAACGACCGAATATCGGATTCAGTTGGGGCTTTATTCCTACCCATCAAAAACTAAAAGAATATAGTGAGCAAACCTATGAAGGAAATAACGCTGAAGGGGCTATTGATACCTATAAAAACACAGATGAAAATGAGTTTAGGTTTATTGATTTAGCCATTCCTCTCAAAATTATTCGTAAAATAAAAGAATTGGAAATTTCTGCTGGCCTCACACCCGTCTATCACGCCAGCGCTAAGATCAAATCTTACCAAAGTAATTTTAATGTAGCCAATCCAGACCAAAAATGGGAAGTTGAAGCCACTAGTCACTTATGCCATGATTGGATTAGTGATTGTGGCTTTGAAACGGTGAGCTATGCTTATCCAATAGATTTTTGGGTATCTGCGGACTTGGGCTATCGTTACAAAAAATTCAAATTGGCCATTCAATACGAACAAAATTTAACAAGAAGTCGGCTTCTACAAGGAGGCAGTGATTTCATCTTAATTGATGTCGCTTTTCCGTTTGGTGGATTTTTGGGTAATACAAATGTTAATACGCACAATCTTTCATTGAAGCTGAGTTATCAGTTGTTCTAAAAATAGAGTTCGCAAGCGTTTACTTTTCGTAACCGCTTGTGTTTTTTTTTCAAAAAACTTAGTGTAAATACCCCTCGAAATAAAGTAATTTAAGAAATTCATTTCACCTTTGTGGTCATTAAATAATACGCACCGAAGAATTTATGACCGATCGAAATAGATTTATTAAGGACTTGATGGCCAAAATGGATTTGAAGGACAAAGTGGGTGAGATGACCCAAGTGGCCATTGATGTTATTTCAAAAGGAAAACCACAAAAATTAGTTGAGCCGCATACTTTGGTAAAAACCAGAATGCAAGATGCAATTGTCAAACATAGAGTCGGTTCTATTTTGAATGTGGGCGGCCATGCTTACACACGCGAGCATTGGTACGAGATCATGAAATCCATCCAAGAGTTGGCAACTAAAGAAAAAAAATCAGGCATCCCTGTCCTGTATGGAATTGATGCCATTCATGGAGCGAATTACACACAGCAAGCTACTTTATTTCCACAACAGCTTGCTCTTGCTGCCACCTGGAATCCAAGTTTAGCCACCAAAATGGGCGAGGTTTCTTCTTATGAAACACGGGCATCTACCATTCCTTGGAACTTTTCGCCGGTCTGTGATTTGGGTTACGATCCGCGTTGGTCACGGCTTTGGGAAGGATTTGGAGAAGATGTTTTATTGGCTTCTGAAATGGTAAAAGCAGCAGTCAAAGGATATCAAGGAAATGATGTTTCTAACAAAAATAAAGTAGCCGCTTGCCTCAAACATTTTATGGGCTATTCAATGCCCCTTTCGGGGAAAGACCGCTCACCAGCTTGGATTCCTGAACGAAAATTGAGGGAATATGTCATGCCGCCATTTCAAGCTGGAATTGATGCTGGCGCCAAAACAGTCATGATTTGCTCTGGCGAAGTAAATGGTGAACCCGTCCATGCCAGCAAATGGATTTTGACGGATCTGCTCAGAAAAGAAATGGGCTTTGAAGGATTGGTCGTTTCAGATTGGGAAGACATTCACTTTTTATATACAAGGCATCGAGTGGCGAAAGATTATAAAGACGCCATTCGATTATCTGTGAATGCAGGTTTGGATATGGCAATGGTGCCTTTTGATTTGAAATTTCCAGTATTGCTCAAAGAATTAGTGGAAGAAGGCAAAGTCCCCATGTCTCGAATCAATGAATCTGTGAAGCGCATTTTAAACGTAAAATACGATTTAGGACTTTTTGAAAATCCATATTATCCGAAAGAGGACTATAAAAAATTCGGCAGCAAAGCACATACAAAAGCAGCTTTTGAGGCGGCACTCGAAAGTATCGTTTTATTGAAAAATGAAAAGAAAACCCTACCGCTTTCTAAAAATACAAAAGTACTCGTCACTGGTCCAACCGCCAATTTATTGAGTGCGTTGAATGGCGGTTGGACGGGCACTTGGCAAGGTGACGAACCTGAATATGACACTCCCGGTAAACCCGCAATTTTAGAAGCCATTCAAAAGAAAATCGGAAAAGAAAATGTCACTTTCGTGGAAGGGACGACTTTCGATAAAAACGTAAATACAGAAAAGGCAGCAACAGCAGCAGAGCAAGCAGACGTAATAATTGCCTGTGTCGGCGAATATTCTTACACCGAAAAACCGGGCGATATTGATGATCTGACTTTGCCCAAAGCGCAACAAGAATTGGTGCATTCATTAGCTAAAACGGGCAAACCTGTAATCCTAATTTTAGCAGAAGGGCGTCCGCGAATCATCAACGAAATAGAGCCAAAAGCAAACGCCATCATCGGTTCTTTCTACCCTGGAAATGAAGGGGGACGCGCCATCGCAGATATTCTTTTTGGCGACTACAACCCCAATGGAAAGATGCCTTTCACCTATCCAAAATTCATAAATGGACTGGAACGGTATGACCATAAAGGCACTGACTTGGTTTACATCGATTCGGAAATGACCAATTTTAGACCCCAATTTGAATTTGGATTCGGATTGAGTTACACCACTTTTAACTATTCAAGTTTAAAAGTTGAGCCCGTATGGGACGGAACCAGAGAATTAGAAATTTCAGTTGATGTAAAGAATACTGGAAAAATAGCTGGTATGGAAGTCGTTCAACTATACATCGCAGATTTGGTGGCAAGCATTACTCCTTCCGTTAAAAAATTAAAAGGTTTCCAAAAAATAAATTTAGAACCAGGAAAGTCTAAATCTGTTACTTTTAAAATCACCCTACCCGATTTGGCCTTCGTAGGCCTTGATAATCAATGGATTACGGAAGCTGGGGAGTTTGAAGTAATGATTGGAAATTTGAAGAAAAAATTTGAATTGCAATAGATTCTGATTTCGAGAAATCGGGAATTCGAGAGTTCGAGATATCAATTAGAATTCTACCTCGAAATCCCGATTTCTCAAAATCTCGAATTCCAAAATTTCATATATTTTGAAAACCACTAAGGAATTAATTGATCTCCTGACGCTCGAAAAAGTAGGTGAATGTCTGTATCAAGGCGGAAATTACAAGACGCCCTGGAAGCGCGTTTTTGGAGGGCAGGTGCTGGGGCAAAGTTTACATGCGGCTTACCAAACCGTTCCAGAAGACAGAATTGCACACTCGATGCACGGCTATTTTATCCTTACGGGAAATATAGATTCACCGATCATTTATGAGGTAGATACCATTCGTGATGGCGGTAGTTTTACCACTCGACGAGTCGTTGCCAAACAAAATGGAAAGGCAATTTTCAATATGGCTGCTTCTTTTCAGTTGAGGCAAAGTGGATACGAACACCAAATTTCGATTCCCAATGTTTTGCCACCAGAGGTGCTTTTGCCAGATAGTGAGCAGTTCAAAGATTTCAAAGATTCGCATCCAGACATGTATCGCCGCCTGAAAGCCAGCCAGACAGATGCCATTGAATTTCGACCAGTCGAGAAATATCATCCTGATAAAAAAGGAAGACCTTTTCGGCATGTTTGGTTCAAAACCTCCGAAAAAGTTGAGGTTAATTTGCCGATGCAACACCAAATTTTGGCCTACGCTTCGGATTATAATTTACTAACAACGGCCATTATGCCTCACAATGATCACAAAGATCGTTCAAAGGTGTTTTTCGCCAGCTTGGATCATGCACTTTGGTTTCATCGAGATTTTAGAATAGATGATTGGCTGCTTTATGCCACAGATAGTCCAAGCGCGGGCAATGCCAGAGGTTTTTCAAGAGGCACAATTTTCACAACGGATGGGACATTGGTGGCTTCGGTGGTTCAGGAAGGGTTGCTTAGAATTAAAAAGCCGACTTAGTGGAACGCAAAGGACACGGATAAACACCGATTTGCGCAGATTTCTTTCTTTATGAAACTTTGCGGAGTCTTAGTGTTTCTATGTGAAATAGCTTTTGCCACTTTTAAGACAAGCACGTAATATCGTTTTCATTTTTATTTAAATTTTGATTTTAATTACTTCATGAATTTAAGCCAAAAAAAATCCTACGAAAGCAACGAACTCATTGAGCGGTTGCCCAAGCATTTAAAACAGTTCATTCAACCCCAAGATTATGAACAGTACACTCCTATCAATCAGGCAGTTTGGCGATATGTAATGCGAAAAAACATCAGCTACCTATCCAAAGTAGCGCATAATTCTTACGTGGAAGGATTAAAAAAAACGGGAATTGGGATTGATTCCATACCGAGTATGTATGGCATGAATAGAATCTTAAAAGAAATAGGTTGGGCGGCCGTCGCGGTAGATGGTTTTATCCCACCCAATGCCTTTATGGAATTTCAGGCCTATAAAGTGTTGGTCATCGCTTCGGATATGCGGCAGCTCGAAAACATAGAGTACACTCCTGCACCTGACATCGTGCATGAGGCTGCCGGACACGCGCCCATAATTGCCAACCCCGATTATGCAGAATACCTCCGTCGTTTGGGGGCAATTGGAGCCAAGGCAATTCTTTCTAAACATGATATGGACTTGTACGAAGCAGTAAGGAAACTCTCCATCCTTAAAGAAGCGGAAGGAACACCCCCAGAAGAAATCGAAGCCGCTGAGGCAGCTGTAGATAAACTACAAAAAGAAGAAGTGGTACTTTCTGAAATGGCTCAGATACGCAACCTGCAATGGTGGACGGTCGAATACGGTCTTATTGGTGACTTGAAAAACCCAAAAATCTACGGCGCGGGGCTGTTGTCGTCAATAGGGGAAAGCAAGTGGTGTATGAGTGAAAAAGTATCGAAACTACCCTATTCAGTCCATGCTGTTGAACAGGAATTTGACATCACCCAGCCACAACCTCAATTATTTGTAACGCCTGATTTTTCTTATCTAATGGAGGTTTTAGAAGAATTTGCCAATAGGCTTAGCCTTCGAAAAGGTGGCGCAAGAGGACTGCAAAAATTGATCGAATCTGGCATGGTTGGTACAATTGAATTGAATACTGGATTACAAATTTCAGGACAGTTCACTCAATCTATACTCAATGAGGAAGGAGAGGTAATTTTTTTTAAAACAGAAGGCCCCACAGCGTTGGCATATCGAGAAAAAGAACTCATAGGACATGGCATTGAAGCACATCCTCATGGCTTTTCTTCCCCTTTAGGGAAATTAAAAAACATCAACCTCGCCATTGAAGACATGGGCCCTTTTGACCTCAAAGCCTATAATTTTTATGACAATAAATGGCTCTCTTTTGAATTTGAAAGCGGCATCAAGGTAGAAGGCTTAAATGTAACAGGCATCAGAAATATACAAGGAAAACTTATGTTGATTGAACTCATAGACTGCACCGTAACCTATGGAGAACAGATACTTTTTACGCCAAAGGATGGCACTTTCCAGATGGCAGTAGGCAGTCAAATTATTTCTGCTTATGCCGGAGCCGCTGACCATGACTCTTTTCCGAATTTATATGAGGCTTCAAAAGTTCAGACCATAAAATCTGAAAAATCTGAGGCCACTCAAAGGTTAGAAAATCTTTATGCGAAAGTTCGCTCATTTCGCGAAAGCGAGAACTTCGTTGAGGATGATTTAGAATCGGTTTTTAAATTGATCCAAACTGACTTTTCTGACCAATGGTTATTGATTTTGGAGCTATTAGAAATTGCTCAAAGCGAATCTTTAAAAACCAAATTAAATTCCGCTTTGGATGATATTATCTCAACTCATGTTCATTTAAAAACGCTAATCAAAGAAGGGGTTGCAATGTTGTCTGATGAGCTGTTAGTAAGTTGATCGACCTTGATTTGCCATATCCCAAGTCTAATCAAAACACCTATTTAGCGTTTATTTAAATTTTTGATTTTAATTACTACATGGATTTCCTAAAAAAACACTTTCCCAATATCACAGACGAGCAAATGGCTCAATTCAATCAGCTGCCTGAATTGTATGCAGATTGGAATAGCAAAATCAATGTCGTTTCCAGAAAAGATATTGATCAATTGCCGATTCGGCATGTTTTGCATTCATTGGCTATTACCAAATTTGTCAAATTCAGGTCAGGTACTTCTATTATGGATTTGGGTTGCGGAGGTGGTTTTCCGGGCATTCCGTTGGCCATTTTGTATCCACAAACCAATTTCACTTTGATTGATGGAACTTTAAAAAAGATAAATGTCGTCAATGAGGTAGTTGAGGCAATTGGCCTCAAAAACGTAACGGCCAAACAATGCAGAGCAGAAGAATGGAAAGGGGAAAAGTTCGATTTCATTGTCACGCGTGCGGTTGCAAAACTTACAAAACTGTACGAATGGAGCATGCCATTATTAAAAAAACAACACTATCACCCGACTCCTAACGGCATAATTGCCCTAAAAGGAGGTGATCTAATTGCCGAAATAAAGGAACTTCCTAAAAAAAGTTACACGGAGTTGATACCAATTAATTTTTTTGAAGATGCGTATTTTGAGGAGAAGTCAATTGTTTATGTTCAGGGTTAATTTTCAGTCTGTTTAATTGATAAATTGTCGCATTAAAGGTAAAAAGTGTGCCTAAATCAGTATTAAGTATTTATTCAGATCTATAACAAATACTTTTATATCAATAAATTCGTAAACTAAAACTTAGTATCAAGCGTTTAGACATTGTGGTTTTTCGTTATTTGTATAGATCAAAATTTTCAATTCACTTGACATAACGTATTGATTCCCTTAACTTTGTGTCTGTTTTACAACAATACATCCCATCGAGATATATCCAAATATCGATAACTGCACCACTTACTGTTAGAAAGTTGAGAACATAATTAAACAAAGGCATTTGCTCAGTTTATTACTAAAAATGTTCTAAATTCCAATAATTAATATCGGCACCCTCCGATAATAATGCCCCCGGGCAAGGAACAATTGTATCGCATAACCTAAAAATGTATCAATAAATAGTCAGTTTACATGAGACAACTTAAGATCACTAAGTCAATTACTAATCGTGAGAGTCAGTCATTAGAGAAGTATTTACAAGAAATTGGTAAAGTTGATTTGCTTACCCCCGAAGAGGAGGTAGATTTGGCGAAAAGAATCAAGCAAGGAGACCAAACGGCCCTTGAAAAACTAACAAAAGCCAATCTACGTTTTGTTGTATCGGTAGCAAAGCAGTACCAAAATCAAGGACTTTCCCTCAGTGATTTGATTAACGAAGGGAATCTTGGACTCATCAAAGCAGCCCAAAGATTTGACGAAACGAGAGGTTTCAAATTTATCTCTTACGCCGTATGGTGGATTCGTCAGTCTATTCTTCAAGCACTTGCTGAGCAATCTCGTATTGTTCGTTTACCACTCAACAAGGTAGGTTCATTAAATAAAATCAACAAAGCATTCTCCGAATTGGAGCAAGCTTATGAAAGGGAACCATCACCGGAAGAGTTAGCAACAATGTTGGAAATTCCGACAGAAGAAGTAGAGACTACTTTGGGCGTTGCAGCCAGACACGTATCTATGGATGCGCCATTCGTTACAGGAGAAGATAATTCTCTTTTAGACGTTTTGGAAAATGGTGGTACACCAGGTACCGACACCGCTTTAGAGTACACAGATTCTTTACGTAGAGAAATTGAGCGTTCTTTATCAACTTTGACCGACCGTCAGTGCGATGTAATTAAATTGTACTTCGGAATCGGCATCGAGCACCCTATGTCTTTAGAAGATATTGGTGACAAATTTGGTTTAACTCGTGAAAGAGTTCGTCAAATTAAAGATAAAGCAATTAACAAATTGCGCTCACAAAACAGAAGTAAATTACTCAAAAACTACCTCGGAGCTTAAGCATTTATTTGCTTGCTCAAAGGCAAAAACTCTGAACTAACAACGAAAGCCTCTCGTCACTGACGAGGGGCTTTTTCTTTGGCATTAATCAAACCATAATCTCAGTAAGAGTATGAAGTAAAAGTTGAGGACGAAAGTGCAAAAAACTACTACGGAGATTACCAGTTTATGAGAGAACAAAGCCATACTCTCTTCAGATAATCGAGAAAAAACCAGAACAGCTAACCCTGACCAAAAGAAAAAATTGAATAAAAAAAGAGGCCATTGTTCCATAGGAGGAGCATGTCCTCCCATCGCAGCCATTGGATAATAAAAGCAAGTAAGAGGAAATCCACCTTTTGCGACATGATTATGTAAATTTTCAGGAGTAAAAGGCTCAAGAGGTGTTTCTATAAAATAAATAGATGCCCACAAAAGAATCATTGACAAAGCCAAGCAGTAAGTAGCGGCAACAGTGGCATTGTTTTTAAATTTCCCTAAAAAGAAGCGTTGAAAAACCCACCTCAAAATGAGCCAGATACAAAGACTAATTCCTAATAAAAAGAGGACGAATTGTGTATGTAAATCCATAACTTTCAATTGCTTTTTTTACTTTCAAAGACTAAAGATAGGGTTGTTGAAACAAAAATCAAGAACTACAAGAAAGCATCGAACACCCCACTTTATGTCTCGCCCATTCAGGCCGTTTGGCAAACCATTTTTCCTGCTCAGGTTGTTCTGCATAAGGTTTTTTCAACAATTCATGTAGTTCATTTACCAACGTATAATCTCCATTATTGGCAGCATCAATTGCCAGTTGAGCCATATAATTTCTTAGAACATATTTTGGATTGACGCTATTCATTTGTGCCTTTCGCTGAGCATCAGGTAGGTCTTCTTTTTGCAAATGGTTTTGATAGTCCACAAACCAAGTTTGCCATTTTCCTGCTATATCTTCCGTTATTTCTTCCGATTTATAAAAAGCAGATTGGATAATTTCTTTGTATTCATTCAAATTAGAATCCTTTGAAAAATCAGACAATTTTCTGAAAAAGATAGTCATATCCGTTTCGCTCAATTGCAAGTTTTCCAAAAGATCAGAAATCAATGTCTCATGCGATTCAGTCATTTTTTCCAATCCCAATTTCTGATTCATCATTTTGAAAAATGAAATCTCATATTGGTCTTGATATTCTTGAATAATCTTTTGCATAGGTTCAACTTCCTCGATCAGAGGATAAAGTGCATTTCCCAGTTGTGCTAAATTCCAAAGCGCAATTCCGGGTTGTTGACCATAACGATATCGGCGCATTTGACGGTCAGTCGTGTTGGGCGTCCAACCTGGCTCAAAACCTTCCAACCAACCGTAAGGGCCATAATCAATCGTTAAACCAAGAATGGACATATTGTCTGTGTTCATCACGCCATGAACAAAACCGACTCTTTGCCAATGAATCGTCATCTCCAAAGTTCTCAAAGCCACCTTTCTGTAAAATTCAATATAGCCTTCTTTGGTTCCTGATTCAATATTTGGAAAAAAGTGACGAATCGTAAAATCGGTCAACTCTTTCAAGGTCTTTTCATCATTTCTGGAAGCAAAAATTTGAAAATTCCCAAAACGGATAAACGAAGGAGCAACTCTACAAACCACAGCTCCTTTTTCATAAGCGGCATTTCCATCATACATCATATCCCGCAGGACATCGTCTCCTGTAAGCATCAACGACAACGACCGAGTAGTGGGCACACCCAAATGATGCATGGCTTCACTACACAAATGTTCTCGAATAGATGAACGCAAAACCGCCAACCCATCCGCAGTTCTCGAATAAGGCGTCTCCCCTGCCCCTTTCAATTGAAGCGTCCAAGATTGGCCATCATGGTCTATTTCAGTGAGATTAATCGCTCGCCCATCGCCTAATTGCCCAGCCCAATTTCCAAATTGATGACCACCATAACACATCGCATAAGGCTCAGTGCCCTCCAAAACCTCTTTTCCAGAAAAGACATTTAGAAATTTTTTGGATTGAATATCTTTCTCAGACAAACCAATTGCTGCAGCCATTTCTTTTGAAACATGAATAAGTTTGGGAGCAGAAGGCACTCTTGGTTTAGCAGAAGAAAAACAGGATTCGAAAACCTGTCTCCTCGTGTTGTTTTTATCTGGATCGGCGGGAAGTTCTTTATTGAATTTATCTTTTGTCTCTAATTTCATCTGATCTAAATTAAATCTTTCGATAGTGCAACGCTTCCTCAAGAAACAATAATTTGTGAAAAAGAGTTTGATTCATTAATGCATTCCCTCCATATTTCTCATTTTTGAACAAATTTTCAAAAATGAAGAAATCACACCGAAACTTGTTGGATATTATACTCGTGGGACGACCTTCGCGCCGTGCCACTAGACAAACCGGTGGTGGCACGACTTCCAATCGTCCCACCACTAAAACGCTTACCTCCTATTTTTTATACTCCCTCTTTTTTCAATTGCTTTTTGTCATAAATGCATTTGGACAAGCCGACTACTTCCAACAAGCGGTTGATTATAAAATCGAAGCCACGCTCGATGATGAAAAACACCTACTTTCTGGGACGGTAAAAATCAGTTACCAAAACAACTCCCCTTCTTCCCTCGACAAAATCTATTTTCACCTTTGGCCCAATGCCTATCGTTCCAAAAAATCTGCTTTTGCCAAACAAAAAGTGAGAACCAGAGAACTTGATTTCTACTTTGCCAAACCCGAAAACATGGGTGGCTACCGAAAACTTGATTTTCTTTCTGATGGTAAAAAGCTAAACTGGAAATACGATAAAGACCACGAAGATATTGCGCTAATTAGGTTGCCCTCACCGCTTGCTTCAGGTGCATCTTTTGACTTTGAAATTCCTTTTGTTTTAAAAGTTCCTGATTCATATTC
>CALDSS010000063.1 GCA_937924495.1 uncultured Saprospiraceae bacterium | reverse complement strand
TTCTGATGGTAAAAAGCTAAACTGGAAATACGATAAAGACCACGAAGATATTGCGCTAATTAGGTTGCCCTCACCGCTTGCTTCAGGTGCATCTTTTGACTTTGAAATTCCTTTTGTTTTAAAAGTTCCTGATTCATATTCGCGGTTTGGACATGTGGGCACCTCCTATCAAATGACGCAGTGGTACCCCAAACCAGCTGTATTTGACAAAAACGGTTGGCATCAAATGCCCTACCTCAATATGGGCGAGTTTTATAGTGAATTTGGAAATTTCGACGTGACCCTCACGCTGCCCAAAAACTATGTGGTAGCCGCCACCGGCGTACTTCAAACAGAAAGCGAAAAAGAATTTTTAAATGATAAACTGGAAGCAACTACTCGGCTGATCGAGTCTGGTTTTTCCAAAGATGTTTATTTTCCAGCTTCCGCTGAAAAGACCAAAACCATTCAATTTATTGCCAATAATGTGCATGATTTTGCATGGTTTGCAGATAAGCGATTTCATGTCGTGAAAGACAAAGCAGTTTTGGATAGTGGAAAGGAAATAGACACTTGGGCTTTCTTCACTAATGAGGAAGCGGATATGTGGACGAAAGGCGCTTTTTATTGTAAAAGAGCGGTTTTGCATTATTCCAATTTGGTAGGAGATTATCCGTGGCCACATGCAACGGCTGTGCAAAGTGCCCTCTCCGCTGGTGCAGGCATGGAGTACCCCATGATTACGGTTATTGGGCAGGCTGGAAATGCAAAAGCGCTGGATCGAGTCATTACACATGAGGTTGGCCACAATTGGTTTTACGGAATTTTGGCAACCAATGAACGCGTCAGTCCGTGGTTTGATGAAGGGTTGAACACCTATTATGAAAATCGATACATGCGTCAATTTTATGCAGGTGATGATGAATTTGACGTCCCGCGTTTTATAAAAAAAGATAGCAAAATGGGCGTGAACGAGGTCGTTTGCCTCTACCATGATCGTCGAAATTTGGATCAAGCACCAGAGACACATTCAGATGAAATGGTAAATATCAATTATGGATTGGCAGCTTATGTCAAACCAGGACGAGCACTTCGATTACTCGAAAACTATGTGGGAACACCGGATTATGATAATGCCATGCAGACCTTTTATGAGCAATGGAAATTCAAACATCCACAGCCAGCTGATTTTCAAAATTCATTAGAAAAGTCTTTAGGCAAAGATTTGAATTGGCTCTTTGATGGACTGCTCTACTCTTCTGATAAGTCGGATTTTTCTATTCAAAATGTACAAAAGATTGCGGAAGGCTATTTTGTAAACATCAAAAATAAAGGACAGCTCAATACACCTTTTCCTGTTCAGGGTATCAAGGATGGAAAAGTGATTTCTGAAAAATGGGTGGCTCCAAATTCAAAAGAATCGACCATCAATTTTCCGGCAGGTGATTATGATAAAATTGCAATTGACTACGAAAACATCACACTCGATATTTATAGAAAGAACAATTTTTATAAACTCTCAGGTGCGCTTCCCAAAATGGAGCCCATTCAGTTTTCTTTTTTGGGTGGAATAGAAAATCCAGAAAAGAGTCGAATCAATTTTTTACCAGCAATTGGCTACAATAATTATGATGGAGCGATGTTGGGGTTAGCCTTTTATTCCAATCCATTTCCTGCTCGAAAGTTTGAATACAATTTGGTTCCGATGTATGGATTCAATCGACAGCAATTGGCTGGTTTTGGCAATTTTCGATATCAATCTTTTCCCCGTAAGGGAATTTTTCATCGCATAGCTTTTGATGTAGGTATCAAATCGTTCGGGCATGGCTATTCTGAAACATACGACCAGTTTTCTGATTATAGAAAAGTTGCGCCAAAGCTGACTTTCGATTTACGAAAATCAAAAGCCATTTCTCCAATAAGCCATCAAATCAGTTTAAGAGCCATTTTCATTGATCAGGCACATATTCGAGGAATTGACGCAGAGGAAGGCATTTTTGAAAAAATTGATAACCGATTCAATGTCAATGAGTTAGCCTATAATTTCAAAGATGAGGATGCTTTACAGCCTGTACTGGCCTCCATTAATGTGCAACAAGGAAAAGACTTTGTCAAAGCCTTCGCGAATATTAAAAAGAGTTATAAATTTTGGAAGGGCAAAAAGCGTTTTCAGATGCGTGGTTTTGGAGGATGGATGAATTACAATGGAAATTCGTCCTCACCCCCGAATGTCAATTTTTTGATAAACGGAATATCATCAATGAATCCATTTCAGACTGATTATTTATTCGATGAATATCTTTTGGGTCGCTCCACTCGCAATGGCATTTTCAATAATCAAATCTTCGATAAGGATGCTAATTTAAGAACTTTGGCCACTACTATTGGTTCTGAAAAATGGATGGTCGGCATTGGTTTTCAAACTGGCATTCCAAATCCCCTACCGATTGAAGCCTACTTTGATGTCGCTGGTTATGAAACGCCTTTAAATACAGAATGGGATTATAGTGGTGGTTTAGCTTTAATTGTTTTAAGAGATATATTTGAGATTTATTTTCCGTTGATTGAGTCAGACAATATTAGTCAAAGTGCTTTTTATGACAACAATCCGGGTTACTTCCAAAGAGTCAGTTTCAAACTTGATTTGAATAAATTGAACCCTTGGGATTTTATAAACAATCTTAAACTTTAAATGAAGAAAGAAGATATCATAATACGCCGTGCTAAAATTGAAGACATGGCCGGTGTGCTCGAATTAGTAAAAGAATTGGCTCGCTACGAAAACGCAGAAGAACAAGTACTTACCACGGTCGAAGATTATGAAAAGAATTTTCTAAGTGGCCTATTTGATGCAAATATAGCGGTGTACCAAGACGAGGTAGTGGGCATGGTTTTGTATTTTGTTTGTTGGAGCACCTGGAAAGGACGCATGCTATATTTAGATGATTTTGTAGTTAAAGAAGAATTGCGTCAGTTAGGTATCGGCCAAATGTTATTTGATGAATTATTGGTTGAAGCCAAACGACGCGGATGCAAGTTGGTAAAGTGGCAAGTTCTTGATTGGAATGAGCCCGCATTGAGGTTTTATAAGAAAAACGAAGCCTTAATAGAAAAAGAATGGTGGAACGGCAAAAAACCAATATCTTGAAAATTGTCTTACGTTTGACACAGTAAACCAAATTCAGGATGTTTTTGCATACCTGTATCAAGGTATTTTACATATATTTGATTGGCTTAACTTATTTTTATCAAAAAATATTTCAGTATATCAATGTAGTGATACTATTTTTGCATCAGCTTTTAAGAAACCAAATCAGAAAAACAAAAATTATAGTGTTTCATAGTGTGAGGGGAAGCATCCAACGTGGTGCGACCCCTTTTTCTTTTTTACCCAGTTAGGACTATTCCTTTCCACCAAAAAAAGAAGTAATTTTGGCCTGCCTTAAAACAATACTTCTAAAAAAGTTCTAACCAACACACATATATGAATCGTATCGTTACACTTGACGAGTTTATCCTTCGTACTCAAAAAGAAATATCTTCTGCTACTGGTGAATTATCTGCATTGCTCCGTGATATTGGCGTAGCTGCAAAAATTGTCAATAGAGAGGTAAACAAAGCTGGATTGGTCAACATCCTTGGGGTTGCAGGCTCTGAAAATACACACGGAGAAACAGTCCAAAAATTGGATCTTTATGCCAATGAAAAACTAATTGATTGCCTAAAAAACAGCGGCGAATGTGCAGCAGTTGCATCGGAGGAACTGGAAGACTTCATTTCTTTTCCAAATGTAAAAGGCAAAAAAGCAAAGTACCTTGTGGTTTTTGACCCTTTGGATGGTTCTTCTAATATTGATGTGAATGTATCTGTAGGAACCATTTTCGGTATCTACCGTCGAAAATCTAAAACAACAGGTCCAATATCTATGGATGATTTCATGCAGAAGGGAAGCGACCTCGTGGCCGCTGGCTATGTTTTATATGGTACTTCTACCATTTTAGTTTACACAACAGGAAACGGAGTCAATGGCTTCACGCTCGATCCTTCGATTGGTGAATTTTGCCTTTCTCATCGTGATGTAAAAATTCCCCCATCTGGCAAACAGTACTCTGTGAATCAAGGTTATTATTTAAAGTTCGATTTGGAAATGCGTCGATACATTGATTATTGCTCAGATTCAAATATGGGGCTTCGCTACATTGGTTCAATGGTAAGCGATGTGCATCGAATTATCTGTAATGGTGGAATATTCCTTTATCCGAATACTCGAAAATATCCGCAAGGAAAATTAAGATTACTCTATGAGTGTAATCCACTTTCATTTATCGTAGAACAGGCGGGTGGTCAGGCTATTACTTGTCAATTAGAACGGATTCTTGATTTGGATGTCAATCATTTGCACCAGCGGGCTACTATTGCCATCGGCTCCTCAGATATGGTTAAAGAATTTCAGGAGTTTGTGGAAAAATATAGCGCTATCCCTTCGTTTAGCAACTGACTTTGAACCTCTGAGAAAGTAAGATTTTTTTCACAAACTTTAGCTTGGCGCAAAAGGTCGCAATAAAGTTGTTTCTGAATGGTGTGCGGAGGCGAACCCTTCTCAGAAGAGTTTTCCTTTTTCAATCTGATTCAAATAAAACATTCCTCGTTCTACGCCATGCCTATAATCTGCCAAAATGGTAGATTTTGTGTAGGAATAGGTGCCACTATTTAAGATCTCCTCTGGGTTGATTTGGATAATCTCAAGGTCTTCTGGAGGATTCGCAATAAATTCTAAACCTTCATTATAGACATGATGCGAGTTGTCAAAAATCTTCTTTAGCCCTTTATTATTTCGATAATAAATGCTACCAAAATAGTCACTCCAACTCTGAATATCTTTATAGGTAGCAGGATAAGTTCTGATTAATAAAATTTTCCGAATCCCTTGTTTATAAGCCCACTTCACTGGAAGTGGATCGCTCCATCCTCCATCACAATAAGGCTTCCCTTTGATTCTATGTATTCCTTTTGTCACAAAAGGTAGTGTACTAGAAGCCACTGCATAATCAAGCCACTCTGTTTTAGTTTGTGGTTCCAAATAAGTGGGATTCCCATTATTTCGATTGGTGGCCACGAATCTAATTTCACTCTCTTTAAGATTTTCTAAGGCCGTATCAAAGTCAAAGGGAATGACTTCAGTTGCCACATTTTTAATAAAATCTACATCCATGTAGCCTTTTTCATCAAAAGTGCGCTTATAGTTCAGAAAATGGTCATTCTCCGCCAAAAAGCTCATGGCATTCACCGTGAATCTATATTGCCGACTCAAAAAGTAAGACAAAGCTATCGTGCCACCAGACACCCCAATGTATCTTTTGAAAGGCCGATAGCCGGTCGTAAGAAATGCATCTAGTACGCCAGCAGAAAAAGCAATCTTAAATCCACCACCCTCACAAATCAAACAGAATTTATTCATCGACACAGAAAATCAGTTATTAAATCACTTCATTGCCACAAAAGTATAAATTTGCGTTATGTGGCTTTATTTATTAAAAAGGCTCTTACTATTTGTTCCGACGATATTTTTGGTATCGGTTGCAACTTTCTTTTTGAGTAAAGTCGCCACTATCGATCCCATTGCCCAAACCGAGGATAGAGAAATCAATGATTTTAGATATAAAAACGAAGCAAGAATAAGAGGGTTGGATAAACCAAATTTTTATTTTTCAATTACTACACAAGCCTACCCTGACACCTTATATCGAATTTTGCGCCCAGCACAGAAAGAAACTTTTGAACACCTTATCGGAATTTATGGTAATGCGGATGGGCCTCAAAATTTCAGACTATCTATAGAAAAATTAAAAAAAGCTGCCAATCAGAAAGAAGTCTCGCCTCAAGTTACAAAAGTAGTCAATAGACTCTCGGGATACTTGCTTGCTGCCAGAACTGAAGCAGACATTTTCAAATATTTAAAAGAACCTGTAAAAGAACTAAACCAACCTGAAAATACAAACCTGAAAAAAGAATTTGAAAGGGTAAAAGATGCCTTCACTATGATGGAAAGATCTAAATCATTGAGCAATCATTATCTCCCCAAATTCATTTGGTATGGCTTCGACAATCAATATCACAATTGGTTTTCTAATTTTCTAAAAGGAGATTTTGGAATCTCAAACTCGAAAGGAAAAAAGGTAGAAGAAATTATTGGAGATGCTATTTCCATAACCATGATTTTGAATCTAATTGCCTTGTTGATTGCGTTTGGGGTTGGAATCCCTTTAGGCGTAAAAGCCGCAAAAAAAGCAGGAAGCCGTTTTGATAAAAACCTATCCATGTTATTGTATGGATTCTACTCCATGCCTTCCTTTTGGGTCGCAGGATTGTTTATCATTTTTTTATGTGATAACCAATATGGTATAAAAATTTTCCCTTCTGTTTTAGCCAAAGCAGAAGCAACCAACCTTCGTTTCATATTCAAAAATCCGCAGTATTTTATACTACCCATTATTTGTTTGGCTTATCCTTCCATTGCGTTCATTTACAGGCAAATGAGGGGAAGCATGGTCGAGCAACTCAAACAAAATTACGTGAGGACAGCAAGGTCGAAAGGACTTTCTGAGAATAAAGTAGTTTGGAATCACGCTTTCCCAAATGCAATCTTTCCGATTATCACGATGATTGCCTCTGTTATTCCAGCCCTTATTACGGGTTCAGTGGCTATCGAATACATTTTTAATATCTATGGAATGGGAAAAGTAATGCTCGATGCAACCTTGGATGCCAATTGGCCCGTCGTTTTTGCATTAATGATGATGGGTACTTTTTTCACAATGATTGGTATTTTAATAGCTGATTTATTGTACGCCTATTTTGATCCAAGGGTTAAGTATTAAAAACAACACTTATCTCATTCTACCCATTATTTTTAAATTTCAGGAATCTTTCTGTGTGACGGTGTTTTTGTCGTGACTTTGGCATTAATTTTTCGTTTATTCAAATAGCAATTTTCCTGCAAATAAAATAAATAACCAAAAAGCTCCCCAAAGCATCTTGACCTAGATGCAAAACGTCCTTCCCCCCCTACCGAGATAAGTGAAGTTAATGTGCGTTGAATGGCACTTAACGAACCGTGAAAAATACATAACTCATGCAAAATTTGCACAAACGCATGCTAGTAGCCCTGATCACTTTATGGGCACTGAGCAGCTGCAAACACGATCCAATTGATGGTTCAACTGATGTTGATCTAACCTTGATAGAAAATATTCAGTCGGTTTCTCCAACCGGTGACGAATCATATTTTCTTTTACCCAGTTCTTCAGATTTCGAAAATATTCCACAAGATCCTAAGAATCCACTTTCGTGGGAAAAAGTAGAATTAGGCAAAATGCTCTTCTTTGAAACAGGAATTGCATTGGGCGCCAATCATCCTTCAGCTGTAGGAACTTATTCCTGTGCAAGTTGCCATGTTCCTTCTGCCGGTTTCTTACCAGGCAACTCACAAGGAATGGCAGACGGTGCTATCGGTTTTGGTGTGAACGGAGAAGGAAGAACCATAAGCCCAATGTACCAAGAAGACAGAGTGGATGTACAAGGAAATAGACCATTGAGTGTTTTGAATGTCGCTTATGTTTCAAATACCTCATGGAATGGACAATTTGGAGGCAACAATGTAAATGTAGGAACAGAAAGTCTTTGGGACTTAGACCACTCTACAGAGGTAAATCACCTCGGATATCATGGGTTAGAAAGTCAGAACATCGAGGGTGTAAAACTACACCGTATGATGATGGATGAAAATATTGCAGATAGCTTAGGCTACAAACTTTACTTTGACAGAGCTTTCGCTGAACGATCTGAGAATGAGCGATACAATTTAGAAACTACGGCTTTGGCTATCTCGGCTTATCTAAGAACCTTAACGACCGATGAGGCACCATTTCAAAAATGGTTGAATGGTGATAGATATGCCATGACTGAATCACAAAAAAATGGAGCAGTGCTATTTTTTGGAGATGCACAATGTTTCTATTGCCACAAAAGCCCTGCTTTGCAATCAAACGAATTTCATGCATTAGGTACGAAAGGAATTTATCAATTGCCTAATCCAGTTGCCACCAGCAAAGATGACAGAAGGAATCTTGGAAGAGGTGGGTTTACAAATGATGTAGCGGATTATTACAAATTCCAAGTACCACAGCTTTACAACCTAAAAAATGCAGGTTTCTACTTCCATGGCTCAAGCAAACACTCCATCAAAGAAGTGGTAGCGTACAAAAGTTTAGCTAAATCTGAAAATCCGGATGTTCCAAGAAGTCAAATCTCGGATCGTTTCCAAGAAGTAAACCTTTCCAATTCAGAAGTTGACCAATTAGTCGATTTCATTGAAAATGGATTGTATGACCCAAATATTGAAAGACATGTTCCTGATTTCGTTTTGTCAGGAAATTGCTTTCCAAATAATGACCCAATGTCTAAAGTACATTTGGGCTGTGAATAAAAAACGCCTTAAAGGAATAACATAACCATAAAAACATAATTTGAGTAAACACTCAAAATTCGCTCTTTTAAAAATAGAGGCCCTGATTCTTCGGAATCAGGGTTTTCTTGTTTTAGAAGCTGTTTGAGTTTATATTTTAGAAAATTGTTCGGGATGAATTTTGCGACCAATCACAGTAGTTTTTTATGGTAATAGCATCGCTATTGGCTTAAAAAATTGCGAAGAGTGGGTGCAAAAGTCGCCCTAACATATTAAAATATTAAATTCAAACAGCTTCTTAGGTAAGTATTCGCATATTTGCGAACAACCATTTCTTTTTTTGTTGAAAAAAAATAAAACCTATTCTCAAAGAATCTGGCAGCGATTCAATCGAATTCCTTCCGCAAGATGGAGCTTTCGCCTCTTAGGTTTTGTGTTTTTTATCGCTTTGTTTGCCAACATAATTGCCAACGACAAACCCTTGTACTGCGAAATAGAAGGTCGCCATTACTTTCCAGCATTCAGACAATATTTATTCGATTTAGGAATTGCCAACTGGCCAAAGGGAATTGCAGTCAACGACATGGCTTATGGGAAATTTGAAAATTCCATCTATCCATTAATTCCCTACTCTTCCACCCAAACTGATTTGTATAACAAA
>CALDSS010000062.1 GCA_937924495.1 uncultured Saprospiraceae bacterium | reverse complement strand
CATTTATGAGAAGAGTAGTTATAACCGGAATGGGTGCATTGACCCCAATCGGAAATAATATTGAGGAATATTTAAACGGACTGAAAAACGGAGTCAGCGGAGCAGACAAAATTACTCGCTTCGATGCTTCTTTATTTAAGACCCAATTTGCATGTGAGGTTAAGAACTTTAATCCACAAGATTTCATGGATCGTCGTGAGGTGCGGAGAAATGATTTATACTCTATTTTTGCACAAGTCGCTGCCGATCAAGCAATTGAAGAAGCGGGAATTGCAAATGAGAGCATCAATAAAGATAGAGTTGGTGTGATTGTTGGTTCAGGAATAGGTGGGTTATCTACCTTAGAACAAGATTTATTTGATTTTGCAAAAGGCAATGGTACACCCCGATTCAATCCTTTCTTGATACCAAAAATGATCTCTGACATTGCAGCAGGGATGATTTCCATTAAATACGGTTTCAGAGGCGTAAATTACGCCACTGTTTCTGCTTGTGCAACTTCCACTCATGCCATAATGAATGCTTTTGATTATGTGCGAATAGGCAGAGCAGATGTCATCGTAACTGGAGGCGCAGAAGCAACAGTAACGGTTACTGGAATTGGCGGATTCAACGCTATGAAAGCACTCTCAACCAGAAATGATGACCCCAAAACGGCTTCTCGACCATTTGATGTAGATAGAGATGGATTTGTGTTAGGAGAGGGAGCCGGAATTTTAGTTCTTGAAGAATTAGAGCATGCTCGTAAAAGAGGTGCTAAAATATATGCTGAAGTAGTGGGTGCAGGTGCAACAGCGGACGCACACCATATCACTGCTCCTCATCCAGAGGGTTTTGGCGCACGAAATGTAATTTTAGAAGCACTTCGTGACGCAAAAATGAATCCTGAGGAGATTGATTACGTTAACGTCCACGGTACTTCCACCCCACTGGGTGATAAAGCTGAGATAAAAGCAATTCAGCAAGTGTTCGGTGATCATGCTTATAATATGAATATAAGCTCTACGAAATCCATGACCGGACACCTGCTTGGCGCCGCGGGCGCAGTCGAGGCTATCGCCAGTGTTTTGGCAATTAAACACAATTTTATTCCGCCTACTATCAATCATTTTACGGATGATCCGGATATTGATAGTAAACTGAATCTGACGTTTAACGAAGCACAAAACCGAGAGGTCAATGCTGCTTTGACGAATACGTTTGGATTTGGGGGGCATAATTCATCGGTGATATTAAAGAAGTATCGCGATTAGCCAGAGACGAATGTTTAGAACTGTAAAAAGATTTCACAATTACTATTTTTCAAAAGACAAAGACTTTACGCGGAAATTAAAAGATTTATTAGGGTTCGTTCCCTATAATCTCAAAATCTTCCAATTAGCTTTTTCTCATCGCTCCAATGGTGGTGGCAATGACAATGATAATTACGCTGTAAATAACAATGAGCGGTTGGAATATTTGGGCGATGCTATTTTAGGAACGATAGTAGCGGAGTACCTCTTCAAAAAGTATCCACATGCAGATGAGGGCTTTTTGACCAAAATGCGTTCTAAAATCGTCAAGCGAAAATCTCTAAATAAGATTGGTGAAAAAATGGGTTTAGACATATTGTTGTCTGAGCAAAACAACACCCGTTTGAGTCGCTCAATGTTAGGAAATGCCGTAGAAGCATTGGTCGGCGCTATTTATTTAGAATTAGGATACAAAGGCACAAAGCAATATTTGATTAGAAAGATATTAATGAGTTATGTTGATATCCACGAGTTGGAGCAATATGATGACAATTATAAAAGTCAACTTTTGGAGTTTTGCCAAAAGAATGGTCAAAACGTTTCCTACAAACTCATTGCTCGCTATAAATACGAAAAACGCGACCGCTTCAAAGTGGCAGTTTTAGTAGATGGTCAAAAATTGGCGGTAGCAGATGATTTTAATAAAAAGAGTGCTGAGCAAACTGCTTCCGAAAGAGCATTGCAAGAAATGGGGGTTTTAGTTCCTCAGGCTGCAAGTCAATAATTAAGTTAATTGGAGTTGATTAAGTTAATTGAGAATTTTTATTACGGATTCGTTAAACACAAATCAACCAATTAACTTAATCAACTAATCTACTATCTTGCTGCGGTGAAAAAGATAGACAAATTACTCATCCAAAGTTTCGTTGGGCCTTTCTTCGTGACGTTTCTCATTGCGATTTTCGTTTTGATGATGCAGTATTTATGGCTCTATGTCGATGATATTGTCGGTAAAGGAGCAGGTCTGTTGATGTTGATTGAGTTGTTGAGCTATTTGACAGTTTCGCTGGTGCCAATGGCTCTGCCAATAGCGGTTTTGATTTCTTCAGTAATGGTCATGGGTGGTTTGGCAGAGCATTATGAGCTGTCGAGTTTCAAATCTGCGGGAGTGGCTTTGCCGCGAATTATGGCACCCTTGGTAGTTATCGCTTTTGGTATTGGAGTGCTTTCTTTTTTTGTAAATGATAGTCTGATTCCAATTTCTAATTTGAAATTCAAGTCTCGCCTTTATGATATTCGAAAACAAAAACCAACCTTAAGTATAGAAGAAGGATTGTTCAATGATGATTTTGAAGACATCATAATTCGTGTTGAAAATAAGGTCGATGAGGATGGTACGGTAGAAAAGGTAATGATTTACGACCATAGCCAAACCACTGAAAATAGAATGTCTCAGATCAATGCCGAAAGAGGTCGAATGTACACGACCAACGAGGGCAAGTATTTTGTGATGGATTTGGAAAACGGAAGTCAATACAATGAGGTGAAACCTACGTTCACTGATGGTAAGCGAAATTATCCTTTTGTTCGAACCAATTTTAAAACATGGTCAAAAGTATTCGACATGAGTGTTTTTGAAATAGATGGAACAGATGAAGAGTTATTCAAATCACATCATACGATGCTGAGTACTCGACAACTCCTCGCTGCCGTAGATTCGATTGATGTGGAGATGAACAAACGGAAAAATAATTATGTGGACTATTTAGGAAGATACATTTCCGTTCTTGGAACTTCTGAACCCGACGAAAAAGAAGAAGAAGAAAAAGAGACTGAATCGATTGAGCAGAAAAAGAAAACTTCTGATTTTGCAATCAACAATATTCCAAAGTCTGTTGCAAAGCAGGCATTCAAACCACCTCAACAATTTATAGAAAAAGACCTGAAGGAGTATGACACTTTCGCTGAGCTGTTTTACAAAGATGAAACTTCAAAATTTTATGACAAGGCCAAAACCTTTGTCCGAGCTGTTTTGACCCAATCAGAAGCAACGTACAATAGTTTAGAACGAACGGCCGAAAAAAGAGTAAAGCATTTATACGAAATGCATTTCAAATTTAGTTTGGCGGCCTCTTGTGTTATATTTCTTTTCATTGGTGCGCCCATGGGAGCCATTGTCCGAAAGGGTGGGTTTGGCTATCCCATCATTATTTCCATCATTTTCTTCATGCTATTTATTACACTGAATATTATGTGTAAGAAGCTGGCAGAAAGTCATACCTTACCCACCGTGCTTGCTGCATGGCTTCCGTGTCTAATTTTGTTGCCCATTGGAATTACATTGACCATCAAAGCCATGAATGACAGCCAAATACCAAACTTGATAGAAATAGTTAAGCGCCTATTTCAAAGAAAAAAATTAGAAACACCTTCGTGAAAGTTGCCAAAAATAATTTAGGATTTCTTGTTCCTTTCTTATGGTTTTTGTTGGGAGGAGCAATACTCTTATTCTATATTGAAAAAGGAGAGGTTGTTTTATTTTTTAATGAAAATAGAACCCCCTTTTGGACTACCTTCTTTTGTTATTTTACAAAAATAGGGGAGGAGTGGTCTTATGTTATCGCACTTTTAATTTTTGGCTATTTTAGAAATTTTCGGGAAGCAGCCACTATTGTATTATCTGGGTTGCTCACTATGGTGATTAGTTTTTCTTCCAAAGCGGTGTTTGCTCGTCCTCGGCCATTCACTTTTTTCTATCAAGAAGGATTGTTGGACGAAATCATTGTGCCTGAGGGATACAGAATCTATCAGGGGTTAAATGCTTTTCCAAGTGGACACACGATGTCTGCTTTTGCCCTCTTTGGGTTGATTGCATTATTATTAAAAGGAAAAAATATGGCTGGTTTTATTCTTTTTATAATTGCAGCTTTGATTGGCTTTTCTCGAATATATCTTTTCCAACATTTCTTTGAAGATGTCTTTTTAGGTGCCATCTGTGGCTTCACCATTGCATTTTCTTTAAGACACATCTTTTTTCAACAATACTTTTTAAGTAGTCAATTTTGGGAACGCTCCTTTAAGAAATCCACCGACTTGCCCGTGTAATTCGATATAAATTTCACTATTTTTTTTGTTGGTATAGAATTTGGACTGTCACTTATTGTCCGAAAAAGATCCCCTTTACAGTAGAAGTCTCTATTTCTCCCCCTAACTCATATCTTCTCTGCAATTTTTTGGTAAACAAGGTTGTTTTGAATCCCCCCCCTTAAGATTCCGGTTGTGTATTCTATACACAAAAACACAAGGTTATATTATTCAATAATGGCAACTGGAAATCACATTCTTCTAAAAGTTAAACGGTCTATTCATTATGGATTCGAAGTTAATTGTCTTTACCCAACGTGTATTTTTGAAAATTGCTTTCGCGATTTCTTTTGTGCTTCTTTTGTCATTTTCAAGTTTTGCTCAACATGATCTTGCATTGCAAAAATCTGTAGATCTATCCACTGCAAGTATTGGTGATGAAGTTAGATTTACGATTGAATTGATTAATGAAGCGGGGACTGCGGTTGCCGGTGTTGAGGTTAGAGACTTGCTGCCAGCAGGTCTTTCTTACGTTGGTTTCAATGCAGATCAAGGTACCTACAGTGCCGCAACAGGTATTTGGAACGTCGGAAACATTTTGGCAACCGATGATACGATTCGCCTTGAAATTGCTGCCAACGTCACTCAGGACGGGGTACTTTTCAATCAAGCAGAAGTGACCGCTCCATTGTCAGGGGATATTGATAGTACGCCAGATAACGGAGATATTTATGAGGATGATTTGGCTACTGCTTGTCTTAGCGTGGAGATTTTGTTGACCTGTGGCAATACACTTACTTTGACTGCTCCATCTGGTTATACTGGATATCAGTGGTTCAAAGACGGACTCGTAATTGATGGCGAAACGATGGAAACTCTGGTAGTTGATACTACTGGGAATTTTACGTTTACGACGAATGAGATAACCACAGGTTGTGAAACTGGTCTTTGTTGTCCAGTTATTGTGACAGAAGACTGTCAGTTTGACTTAGCATTAGATAAAATGTTGACCTCAACTGGTCCTTT
>CALDSS010000061.1 GCA_937924495.1 uncultured Saprospiraceae bacterium | reverse complement strand
GAATTATGCGGATCCATTTTTATCAATTCCTTTAAAATGTGTTCGGCCTTGTCGTGCTCATATTGATTGTAAAAAGAAGCGGCCTTTTTGAAAAGCGCATTATAATAAACGTCTTGCCCATGAAAGAATTGGACATTTTGCTCAATGGAAGCTTCAATCACCACATCCGACATTAGAATATGTTTGGAGTAAGAACCCACCTCAAAAAGGGAATTTGTGTAAGCCACCAACAACTCAAAATACTCGTTGAATTCAAGTTGAACGATGTCCTTTTCATACTTTTCAAAAAATCGCACTACGGATCTATGATCAGCCAATTCCAAAGACTTGAAACTTCTGTAGATTGGTGAGTGATATGTTTTGAAATGTTGCATGAATGAGAGAACGTAAAAAGTTTAAAGTTACAGATTGAAAGTTGAATGTTCGGAGTTCAGTTATTTAACTTTCAACTAAGAACTTTTAACCTTCAACTTATATAAAACCGGCTTGCTCGGACTTGCATCAAGGTCTAAAGAGATGATATGCAAACCTAACAAATAGAGGTCATCTTTGATTTGATTGGTTGCATAAAAAAGCTCCGTGATAGTGCAATTTTTGCGCACATTGTCAGGGTACTGCCAAAAGGCTCTATGCGCCAATAATTTTCCATCATCAGCTTCTCTATCTACAGATGGCAAATCGACCAGCAAGTGCTGCACGCCGCAATCAACTAAATATTCAATGGCCTCAAAATGTATGTAGGGTGGATTCGCGCCCGAGTAATTGATATTACGTTTCAAATCATCGTTCGGTTGGGTGCGAATCGCAATGGCAGATGTCTCATTTTTCTCAAAGACTTCTTCCAACTGATGCTTCAAAATCACTCTGTCCCCGTTTTCTAACTTGGTTGGAAAAATCGTGACCAATTTAATCAAATGATGAAAAGAAGTCAAGCATTCGTTGATAGAATATTTTTCTTTTGCGATATGTCCTACGCATTCAGTGTGTGTGCCGTTGCCATGTGGGTTCAATTTTATATTAAAAAAATTTACTAAGCCTCCTTCTTTCGTTGAGCCGACAAAATCGCCTGCTCGCACAGGTTCAAATTCAGGCATTGGCGCATAAAAACAATTCGGATTTTCAAATCCATTTTTAATAGGAATAGAAATATCGAGTGGTTTGTTCAAATTGACTTTGAACTTTTTCCCTTTATGTTTGACAACTATTTTCATAAAAATGGTATTTCCTTTATACTTTTACTTTTGCCACAAATTCACTAATCAACGCTTATCATGCAAATTAAAAAACAAACGCTCGACTTCCTGAAGGATTTAGCAAAAAACAATAATAAACCTTGGTTTAATGAAAACAAAGACAAATACCTCGCGGCAAAAGAAAACATGGAGGAATTTGTAGCTGCCGTCAAAAAAGAATTGGATAAAACGGATTCGATTGACAAAGCTAAAGTTTATCGGATTTATCGAGATGTTCGTTTTTCGAAAGATAAAACACCTTATAAAAAATACCTACATGCCACATTGAATCGATTGGGAGCTGAGCGCCGGGGTGGATATTATTTCGGCATTGAACCGGGCAATTCTGGTGTAGGAGGTGGATTTTACGCACCGAATAAAGACGACTTGTTACGAATCAGAAAAGAGTTTTCCTTGAACCCAGAACCTATTCAAAAAGTTTTGAAAGGTAAAAAACTGAAAACCTATTTCGGTGAACTCAAAGGTGAAGGTGTCAAAACCACTCCAAGAGGTTTTACGCCGGATGTGCCTAATTTGGAATTGGTGAGGAAAAAGCAATTCTATTTCATGCGCAATTTTACTGATAAAGAAGTGATGAGCAAAGACTTCTTGAACTTGGTGGTTGACGGTTTCCATTCTATTCGACCTTACTTTGATTATATGAGTGAAGTGTTGACGACGGATTTGAATGGAGAGTCTATTTTATAAATCTTCTCAGGCGGTGACTTTCCGTCACCTCCTGAGTTCACCATAAGAAAGTAAGGAGGTTACGGGAAGTAACCGCCTTACAAAGCAAAGTCAGATGTTAGATCAATAAATCTATAATTCGATTCATTCTCAATTTGGAAAATCAACTTTAAATGAAATTAATATTAAAAATTATCGGGGGGCTTTTGGCACTTCTTCTTTTGGCAGGTGTTGTTTTTTATTTTATGAAAAATGAAACTGAACCAGTGGCTGCTCCTACTTCAGAAGCAGATGCCTTAGCTGAAAAAATGATGGCTTCCGTCAACACAGCCGCATGGGATACTACGCGTTGGGTCAAGTGGGATTTCGCGGGTCGCAACCAATACGTTTGGGACAAAGAGCGGCATTTGGTACAAGTGACGATGGGTGAGGATAAAGTGCTACTCAACCCTGGCGATATCACTGGAAAAGTGGTTGGCGGAGAAAACGACCAATCTCTTATAAAATCGGCTTGGGACAATTTCAACAACGATAGTTTTTGGCTCAATGCCATCGCAAAGGCTAAAGATGGCGGCACTGAGCGAAGCATTGTTGACTTGGAGGATGGTAGAAAAGGATTAAAAGTAGAATACAAAGGTGGTGGCACCACACCTGGTGATTCTTATGTTTGGATTTTGGATGAAAACAATCGCCCAACTTCTTATAAAATGTGGGTGCAGATTATTCCTGTGGGTGGCTTGGAGGCAACATGGGAGCAGTACGAGCCTATCAGCACGGGAGCATTGATTTCAAGAAGTCATAATATTGCAGGGGTAGATTTGAAAATAACAGATGTGGCTGGTGGGATGAATCTCTCAGACGTGGGATTGACCGAAGATCCGTTTGCAGAGATGTAAAATCGTATTTATGAATAAATGCGAATCAGGAGTTGAAAAAAAATGATTTAGAAATTGAGGATTTATTTTTTTGGCGCGTAGCGCCGATTTTTAGGTATTTGTAGGGATAGGTATTTTTTGGAAGATGTATTTCAAATCCGCCTTAAACTAAAACCGTATTAATTCTAATTTCTTTGTGCAACGTCCGATGCACAGGGCACTTATCTGCAATCTCCAATAATCGATCAATTTGCGATTGGCTCAAGTCTCCAATCAATTCAATTTTTTTATCAAAATGATCGAGTTTGCTGTGGGGCTCCTCGCAAGACATACAATCCTCCACATATTTTTTTCCATGATCGACATGAACAATGACTTCTTCCAGTGGCCATTTTTTACGTCGTGCATACATTTGCAAGGTCATGACAGTGCAAGCACTGAGCGCAACCGACAAATATTGATAAGGAGAAGGGCCAAAATCATCACCGCCTAATTTTTCACTTTCATCGGCGAGCATGTGGTGTTTGCCAGCTTTGATTTCTGCGGTGTAACCAATAGAACCCAATTTTGCAGCGACTTGTGCATCAGTTTTTAAATCTTCTTGTTCTGGCTGAGGCACATACCTCGAAACCCATGAAGCCACCAACTCACCAACATAAGCGGCATCCATTTTATTAGTCAACATGTGATCTGCTCCGTCCAACGAAACGAAACTTTTGGGGTGGTGGGCGGCATGATAAATTTTGGCTGCATTTTCAATTTCTACCACACTATCTTGAGGAGAGTGCAAAACGAGAATCGGTTTTTTTAGCTTGCGCAAAATTTCAAACATATTTTTGCTTTGCAAGTCCTCCAAAAACTGTTTTTTGATAGTAAATTTTCGGCCACCAATCGACACATCTGCAACACCTTTCTTTTCGATGTCATCAATTTTATCATGCAAAAGATGTGCAACGTGCGCTGGTTCAGATGGCGCACCAACCGTTGCAACCGCTTGAATATTAGGTAGTTGTGAGGAAGCAAAAATCACGGCGGCTCCTCCCAATGAATGTCCAATTAATATTTTCGGTGCTTCATAATGCTTCTCTAAATATTGAGAAGCCGAAAGCAGATCATCTACATTCGAACTGAAATTCGTATCTGCAAAGTCACCTTCACTTTCTCCCAAACCTGTAAAGTCAAATCGTAAAACACCAATCCCAAATTGTGTCAATGCACGACTAATATGCCGTGTGGCAGAAAGCGATTTATTACCCGTGAAAACGTGTGCAAAAATAGCAAAGGCGTGTGGTTTGCTATCTGGCGGAAATTCTAATCGAGCAGAGAGGGTATGGCCTGTTGCGTTTTGAAATTCTATTTTTTGTGAGCGCATGAGTTAGTTGATTAAGTTGACTGGTTGATTGGAAATTAAAGTATCCACAAAATCTATAGATAGAATTAAAGCGTTCCTACCAAATGCATAGATAAACACTTTCGTTCAACTTCCATAGTGCAAATTTTGGACTATTTTTATTTTTGGCAAAATAGATTGTATTTTTGAATAAAGTTATAAGCAATGAAAAAAATAAACTGCCTTATTTTTCTATTCTCACTTGTTTTTTTTGGATGCAAAAAAGATATTCCTGAACCTGATTCCAATTCAGTTAACCCGCCTCCTGTTTTTACTGAATTATTATGTTCTGGAAATTATGATTTTCCAGAAATTGAAGGTTGGAAACTTAATTCAAAAGCGCTTTCAGGCGCTTTTTATTCAAATGGCTCAGAAGCTTACTTTGTAAATGAAAAATTAGGTTTTATATTTTATTCGGTAAACTCAATACTTTTTAAAACTGAAGACGGAGGTGACTCATGGAAAGAGATTGCAGGTGAATGGGATTACTTTCGGTTAAGGGGATTTTCTTTTATAGATGAAAATATTGGTTTCATTTATGGTTGGCAAAATTCAACGGAGCTTGGTAATGTTCAAAAAATTTATAAAACAAAAAATGGAGGTGATACTTGGGATGAGATAGAATTTTCGTTAGAAAAGACCTTTTCTAATTTGAATATGATAAATGAAATGAAAGGGTATGTATCAAGTAGCTACATCATTGAATCTCAGAATCGAGTAGTATATCAGTTGTTTAGAACTCGGAATGGAGGCGTAGATTGGACTATGGTAAAAGATTCATTAAATAGTAGAATCTTTTTCTTTGGAGAAAATTATATTAGAGCAAGTGGTAGCGAAGGAAAGGTTTTCATTTCAAATGACGGAGGAGATACCTGGGATTCTCGAGTAGATGAATTCTTTGTCACCAACAAATTAGACTTTATAGATGAAAATATTGGGTTTGCTTCCTTCTTTGACATTGAGTTGAAAGTTACCAACACGGGAGGAAAAGAATGGCGAACTCTTATAAAGCCAGAAGGCTCTATAAGAGATTTTCAATTTTGGTCTGAAATGGAAGGGTTTGTAATTCTTAGAAAAAAGCAATCTTTTGTAATAGATGAAAATAATGACTGCTTTTCAATTTTGTACACGAGTGATGGAGGAAATACTTGGACTGAAAGCCATCAAGTAATCAATTTACGTCTGGAAGATATTCATGTTTTTAATAATGGGAAAACTGCAATGACCTTGTATAAGCCAGATAATATTTACCTTCCAACAAAAATGATAAAGCTTGAAAAAGAATAATTGATTTAAAAATCCATTCGTAACCTCAAATTAATCCGCCTTCCTGTCAAATAATTAGGAATAGCATATTGCTGTTTGAAAATAGTTTTTATCCAAGTAGTACTTGCTTGGTTTTGAACTTTCATCAAGTTGAAAACTTCGAGAC
>CALDSS010000060.1 GCA_937924495.1 uncultured Saprospiraceae bacterium | reverse complement strand
AACTCAAGCCAGCCCTGCCGAAGTTTATGCTCAAATTGAAGCGGACCTAAATGATGCTCGCAATACTTTTGAATTGCCCTCTACCCTTCCTCCAAATGAGTTTGGAAGAATAACAAAAGGTGCTGCAACAGCCTTACTCGGAAAAGTGATTTTATATCAGAACAACGAGGGCCGCATGATGGAAGCAGCTAACCTTTTTGAGGAAATAATTGGCTCTGGTTTATATGGATTAGAAGACAATTTCGAAGATATTTTCAGATTAGAAAATGAATTTGGAATCGAATCCGTTTTTGAAATACAACATTCTGGAAATCAAAGAGGTGGTTGGGAAAACTTCGGTAACGGAACCGAAGGAAATTACAATGTTCAATTTTTCGGAATGCGTGATTATGTGGGCCCTGATTTTGCTACTGGCTGGAGTTTTTGCCCAGTAAGTTTAGAATTAGTTGATGCCATGCGCAATGATCCTCGTTTTTCAGCAACCGTTATCAATGGCGGAGCTTTACAAAACCAAGGAGCAAGCTATACGCCTGGTTTCCAAAATACAGACTTCTTTATCAGAAAATATGCTGGTCTTCAAAATGAAAGAGCATTAGATGGAGAACCTGCTTTGAACTGGGCAACAAATGAGCGCGAAATAAGGTATGCTGATATTTTATTGATGGCAGCTGAGGCCATCGCTCGTGGTGGCGGAAGTAATGCGGATGCAATTAGATATGTCAATCAAGTTCGTCTGAGAGTTGGGTTACAGCCATTTCCACCACTTCAAGGTCAGGCACTTTTGGATGCCATTTTTGATGAACGCCGAATGGAACTGGCAACAGAAGGCCATCGCTTTTTTGACTTAGTAAGAACGGGTAGAGCAGCAGAAGTATTGAGTCCTTTCGGTTTCCAAACAAATAAAAACGAGATTTTACCCATTCCTCAATTTGAATTGGATATTTCTGAAGGTAGTTTGACACAAAACCCTGGATATTAATTCTAAACAAATATAATTATCAGGCATTTAATGAGTATCTGATAATTTAAATTTTAATAAAATGAAAAAATATAATTTTCTCTTTTTGATGGTTCTAATTTTAGGCTTTTCTGCCTGTGAGCCAGAGATAGACGATAAATCTGATTTAGGGCCGCTTCCAACTCCGAGTTTTGAAATACTTTCTGGGGATGGGCCAAACAACTTTGTTTTTAAAAACACCACTGAAGGTGCCTTTTTGACCAACTGGGATTTGGGAAGTGCTGGCATTGCTACTGGTGAAGAATCTAGTGCTGATTTTCCTTTTAAAGGAGAATACGAAATCAAAATGACGACTTTTAACCGAGGCGGCTCAGCAAGTGTAACCAAGATTCTGACAGTCAATACAGACGACCCAGATGCATGTCAAGGTAATTTTAAGATCCTGACAGGTTGTGATGAAAAAATTTGGGTACTTGCGCCTGAAGCTGGTGCCATGAATGTAGGTCAAACTGTTGACGAAACTTGGTGGGCAAACTCAGATGATGATGTTACTGCACGTGCTTGTCATTTTAATGATCAATATATTTTCCGTTCTAATGGAGAATTTGAATTCAGAACACAAGGTGACATCTGGATTGATACAGATGCAGATGGTAATGTCTGGCCTCCTGAAATGATGCTTCCAGCAGGATGTGCAAATACAGATCAACTTCCGGAAAGCTTAGCAGTTTGGGGAGACGGTTTGCACGAATTCAACATTACAAACAATTCATTAACGGTAAATGGAGAAGGTGCTTGGATGGGGCTTTATAAAGTTGGAACTTCTGGAGAAGTGGGTTCCCCTCAATCCTCTGTTTCTTTAGCAATTCGTTCTCTGACTGAAGACAGAATGGTTTTAGTCGCAGATTATGGAGGTGTTGTTTGGCGTTTAACGTTTGTCGCTCAATAAAAAGAGGACTTTAATTTGCAATAGGTTTGGTTCAGACCTGTTGCAAATTTTTATCTGCTTATCAATCATAAAACTTGAAAAATGAAGATTTTACTAAAATCAATTTTTGGATTATCCATTTTATTGTTAGCTGCCTGTGGCAAAGATGGTGGTGATGGCGGAGGTGATAATGGAGGTGGCACTGCGAATCCTACCCTTCCCAAAATTTCAATTGAAAATGTCACCCGATTTGAGGGCAATGATGAAGCTCCGTTCAACTTTCAGGTCTTATTAGATAAAGCAGGAGAAAAGGAAGTAAAAGTAGATTTTACAACTGAAGAAATCACCGCTGGTTTTGATGATGATTTTGAGTTTACTTCTGGAACTTTAACCATTCCAGCGGGTGAAAGAACTGGAACTATTTCAGTTCCAATTTTGACTGATATTTTCAAAGAACAAGACGAACAATTCAAAGTCATTTTGTCCAACCCAATAAATGCCACCATTAATTCTGCGGAAGGGTTAGGTACAATTCGTAACGATGACACAGAAATTCTAATTCCTGCAGATGGATATATCACTCCTGAAGAATACACTGGCTGGGATAAAATCTGGGCAGACGAATTTGACGGTAACGGAATTGATAGAAGTAAATGGACACACGAATTTGGGGATCATGGTTGGGGCAATGAAGAATTGCAAAACTATGGCGACAATCCAAAAAATTCATACATCCAAGATGGAAATTTAGTTATTGAAGCACATAAAGAAGGCTCGGGATATTCCTCCGCTCGGATGATTACCCGTGGAAAACAATTTTTCAGATGGGGAAGAGTGGACATCCGTGCTATCTTACCAGAAGGCCAGGGAATTTGGCCAGCCCTTTGGATGTTGGGCGAAAACATCACAGATATTGGGTGGCCTGCATGTGGTGAGATTGATATTATGGAATTAGTAGGTCATGAGCCAGGAACCATTCACGGTACGGGTCATTGGGGACCACAAGGGCGAGATTATTCTGATCATAAAGGGTCACATATCACCCTTCCAAATGGCGAAAAATTTTCTGACAAATACCATGTATTTTCCATCATTTGGGAACCTGGAAAAATAGAATATTATATGGATGATACGCTTTACTATACACTCGATAGGTCTATGGTAAATGGCAATTATCCATTTGACAATGATTTCTTTTTCATTTTCAATATTGCGGTTGGCGGCAAGTGGCCAGGATACCCTGATGCAACGACTCAGTTCCCACAACAGATGATCGTGGACTATATCCGCGTTTTCCAAGAAAAATAATCCATATTCAATATCCCAAATTTTGCTTTTGCAAAATTTGGGATATCCTAAAATCGAGAATTCGTGATTTTGTAAAAGCACTTAGATTCTCACTTTCTCGCTCTTTCGCTCTCTCGTTTTTAAAATCTAATTATGCGATATCTATTCTCAAAATTATTAAGGTTGGGGTTGTTTTTTCTGTTCTCTATTTTGGCAACAATGGCTTTTTGTCAAGAAAAGAAAATTAAGAAGCTGCTCAAAAAAATGACCCTTGAAGAGAAGATTGGTCAGATGAATCAAAACAATGGCTTTTTTGATGCAACGGGTCCTAAACCAACAGAAGATTGGAAAGCGAGACGCTATGAATCAATTCAGAAGGGCGGAGTTGGTTCCATGCTCAATGTACGCGGAGTTGAAAAAATACGTGCCATGCAAAAGTTGGCCGTTGAAAATTCGCGACTGGGCATTCCTATGATTTTTGGATTGGATGTGATTCATGGACATAAAACTATCATGCCCATTCCACTGGCAGAATCGGCCAGTTGGGATCTAAAGGCGATTAAAAAATCAGCAGAAGTAGCTGCCGCCGAAGCTGCTGCGGAAGGGTTGAATTGGACTTTTGCACCAATGGTTGACATTTCGCGAGATGCACGTTGGGGACGCGTGATGGAAGGTGCGGGTGAAGATACCTATCTCGCCAGTCGAATTGCGGAGGCCAGAGTTAGAGGTTTTCAAGGAACAGATTTAAAAAGTGAAAAAACGATTGCCGCTTGCGCGAAACACTTCGCTGCTTACGGATTCATCGAATCTGGAAAAGATTACAATACCGCCGATGTAGGAACCTCAACTTTATATAACATTATTCTCCCACCATTCAAAGCAGCAAAAGACGCTGGGGTCAGAACCTTCATGAACTCTTTCAACGAGTTGAATGGCGTGCCTGCTACTGGCAATAAATGGCTGCAAAGAGATATTCTAAAAGGAGAATGGAATTTTGACGGATTTATGGTTTCAGACTGGGCATCCATCAAAGAAATGATGTCTCATGGTTATGCCACCGATGGAAAGCATTGTGCCGAGTTAGCTGCCAATGCGGGTTCTGATATGGATATGGAATCGGATTTATATATCCAATTTTTGAAAGCATTGGTGGAAGAAGGCAAAGTAAAAGAATCAGATATTGACGATGCCGTTCACCGAATTTTAAGAGTAAAAATGGAATTGGGTCTTTTTGATGATCCTTACAAATATTGCGATGAAGAACGAGAAAAAAACACACTTGGACATCCTGATCATGTCAAAGCAGCCTTGGACATGGCCAAAAAATCCATTGTTCTTTTAAAGAATAAAAACAACTTACTTCCGATTCCAAAATCCGGAAAAAAAATAACTGTAATTGGTGATTTGGCAGATGACAAAACCAGTCCACTTGGAAATTGGCGATTGGCGGCAGAAGAAGAATCTGCCGTTTCGTTTTTAGAAGGTTTGAAAGAGTATTCTGGAAATGAAATTACCTATAGTGCTGGCCCAAAAGTACTGATGAAATCTCCTGGCTTTGCCGAAAGTAGCGAGGTAAATATGACCGACCGTACAGGTTTTGATGAAGCAGTGAAAGCCGCAAAAGGAGCTGATATTGTTTTAATGGTCTTAGGTGAGCATGGCATGCAATCAGGCGAAGGTCGAAGTCGATCGGAAATAGGATTGCCGGGGTTACAACAAGAATTGTTAGAAGCAGTTTTTGAAATAAATAAAAGTGTCGTTTTAGTTCTTACCAACGGCCGTCCATTAACCATCACTTGGGCAAATGATAGTATTCCAGCCATTTTAGAAACTTGGCATTTAGGAAATCAAAACGGAAACGCCATTGCTCAAGTGTTGTACGGAGATTACAATCCAAGTGGAAAATTACCGATGTCCTTTCCTCGGTCTGTTGGACAAATTCCGATTTATTATAACTATAAAAATACAGGCCGACCTCCAGGCGGATGGGGCGTTTTCAATTCACATTATAATGACCAATCTACTGAACCACTTTACCCTTTTGGATATGGTTTGAGTTATACAACTTTCGATTATTCTGAATTGAAAGTAGAAAAGCAGACTCAAATTCCAGTTTCAATTTCAGTCAATGTAAAAAACACGGGAAAGGTAGCTGGCGAAGAAGTGGTGCAATTGTACATCCGAGATTTGGTAGCCAGCGTAACTCGACCAATCAAAGAATTAAAAGGATTCAAAAAAATAAATCTTCAACCTGGTGAATCAAAAATTGTAGAATTTTCTTTAACAGAAAAAGAGCTTGGCTTTTTTGACAATCAAGGAAAGTACATCATAGAACCAGGCGATTTTGCTGTGATGATCGGTGGTAATTCAAAGAAAGGTCAACAGGGAAGATTCAAGCTTCAATTGGAAGGAGCTAATCATTCAGATTCTGAAAAATAATTTATTCTAAATTTAAGAATATGAAAAAGCATCTACTTCTAATATTGGTGACATTTATGTCATTTGATATTTCTGGTCAATTTCTAAGTACGCAGGGAACGGATATTGTGGACGAAAATGGAGACCCCTACATTTTGCGTGGAATTGGTTTGGGAGGATGGATGCTTCAGGAAGGCTACATGTTGCAAACAGCCGAATTTGCGGATGCCCAATATGCCATCAAAGAAAAAATTAGAGAATTAATCGGTAGTACCGCTACAGAAGAATTTTATGATGCTTGGCTTCAAAATCATGTAACGCGAAAAGATATTGATTCTTTGGCAGCTTGGGGATTTAATCATGTGCGGTTGCCGATGCATTATAATTTATACACGCTTCCCATCGAAGAGGAACCCGTAAGAGGAGAAAATACTTGGTTGACGCGTGGTTTTGAAATGACGGATAGTCTCATCGCTTGGTGCGCGGCCAATGACATGTACGTGGTTTTAGATTTACATGCAGCTCCTGGTGGGCAGGGAGGAAATTCTGGAATTTCAGATTACGATCCCACAAAACCTTCTTTGTGGGAAAGTTCAGAAAATCAAAATAAATGTATTGCACTTTGGCGAAGGTTGGCCGAAAGATACAAAGATGAACCTTGGGTAGCTGGCTATGATTTGCTTAATGAAGTGAATTGGAATTTGCCTGGCGGAACAGCTTTGCGAAGCATCTACGAAAGAATTACTTCGGCTATCAGAGAGGTGGATCAGAAGCATATAATTTTCATTGAAGGAAACTGGTACGCAAATGATTTTACTGGGCTCACTCCCCCATGGGATGACCAAATGGTTTACAGCCCGCATAAATATTGGTCGTACAATAATCCATCAGACATTGATTTTGCAACTGGATTGTTCCAATACGATGTCCCACTATATTTCGGAGAAGGTGGCGAAAATTCAAATGCTTGGAATCGCGATGCATTGAAACTTATTGAAAGTTATGGCATTGGCTGGGCTTGGTGGCCGGTGAAAAAAATCGAATCCATCGCTGGTCTGATGTCCATCAAAAAAACAGCAGACTATGATCAATTGCTTAATTATTGGAAAAACGGTGGCAATCGACCGAATAACTTTTTTGCCCAAGCTGCTTTGATGGAACTGGCCGATAATCTAAAAGTTGAAAACTGTTTCATTCAAAAAGATGTGTATGATGCCATGCTTCGGCAAACACATACCGATGAAACACTACCTTTCAAAAACCATAAAATTCCTGGAAAAATTCATGCAGCAGATTATGATTTAGGAACGGCTGGAATCGCCTATCACGATGTCGGCGTTGCAACTTACCATGTTTCTAACGGTAGTTTTACAGCATGGAACACCGGTTGGGCTTATCGAAATGACGGTGTGGACATTCAGCCTACCAATGATTCTGAAAACCAAATCGGCCACTCGGTAGGCTGGATTGATTTGGGAGAATGGATGCAATATACAGTCGAGGTGGAGCAAGAAGGTGTTTACGAAGTAAAGGTCAGAACAGCCACCGAAGGATTTGACGGCAAGTATCATTTAGAGATAGATGATAGTGCCATCACAAACACAAGATTTGTTCCACACACGGGCAGTTTCTCCTCTTGGCGAACCGCTGTCATACCCGATGTTGTAATAACTAAAGATGATTCGAGGCTAAAATTTGTAGCAGAAGGAAGTGGCTTTAATTTAAGCACTATTGAATTTGTAAGAACAGGTGATATTAACTCAATCGCAACCAAACAGGTTTCTGCCATTACCGACGACGAACATAACATTCGATTAAATTTAAACAAACCATTGACAGCAGCTACTGGTTTTGCCAATGACTTTGACATTACAGTGAATGGCACTTCAGTTTCTATTACCGAAGGCGTTATTCAATCAGATAATTCAAGAACAATTTTGTTTACGGTTGATCACACCTTTCGTACTGCTGAAAATATTAGAATTTCTTATTCGGGTAATGATTTAGAGGCAATTGATGGTTCCAAATTGGAAACCTTCTCAAATGTGGAGGTAATTAATACTATCGCAAGAATACATGCTATTCCTGGTCGTATTGAGGCAGAAGATTTCTTCTTTCAAAATGGAGTTCAATTAGAATCGACGACAGATATAGGCGGCGGAGAAAACATTGGTTTTTTGGATGCTGGCGACTTCCTTGACTATCGGGTGACGGTGGGAAGTGGCGGTCAATATAGTGTTGTCTATCGGGTGGCTTCAGAAGGTTCAGATGGAAAAATTCAATTACAAAGAATAGATGAAACTGGGGCTATCATTCCATTACACTCCGCTAATTTTTTCTCCACTGGTGGGTGGCAATCGTGGAATACTTCTTCCTCCAACTTGGTCAAATTACCAGCAGGAGATCATCACCTTAGACTTTTAGTAACGGGTTCTCAATTCAATGTCAATTGGTTCGAATTTGATTTTATCACTTCCGTTGAAGAATTGAATGATGAGCGTAAATTTTCAGTTTTCCCAAATCCAAGTAGCGGAGAATTTTTCATTGAAAAAGAAGATGATTTTAATATAAAATTTATAGAAGTCTATGATATTTCTGGTAGATTGATTTTGAAAGATTATAATGGCGCAGCAGCTACAATGATTGATTTATCAAGGTTTGCAGATGGCCCTTATTATTTAAAAATACGAACTGAGGACGGTGCTGATTTCTCGAAGCGAGTTTTGAAAAATTAATTTTATTCGTCTTGCCAAAACCCAGCTCGTTATAATCCGTTTATCGAACTGAGTTTTGCTTTCTATTGAATTTTCAATGAAATTGTTTAAAAACGGAGTTTAGATGCGAAAATTTGAGGTTAAAGGTTCTGAAAAAATCAAATTTTCAATTCATAGCCTTAGCTACGGATTTAAAATTTGACAAAATCAGGTTCTTTAAAATCGGATTTGTAGCCTAAAATCTATTTTTAAACAACTTCAATATTACCAATTGCTATTTCCCATGAAAAACTGGTTATTCTTTTGCCTTTTACTTTGCCTTCCAAGCTTACTTAGTGCTCAAAACGACTCTATAAATTATGCATCAATAGATCACTGGGAAACAGCCATTTACCCTTCAGATGAGTGGCATTATTATTTGGGTGAAAGAACGCCTCCTACGGATTGGAATGAGATTCCGATTAGTAATTTTCTTTGGCAAACTGGCCCTGGTGGAATTGGCTACGGTGATGAGGATGATGGCACCGAGATTGACCCTATTCAATCTATTTTTATTCGAAGAAATTTCAACATCTCAGACCTTTCAAAAATAGAAGGTGCCTTTTTAGATGCCGATTATGACGATGCGTTTGTCGCTTATTTAAATGGTGTGGAAATAGCGCGCTCAAGCAACATTGAAGGAAGTCCACCCCGTTTTTTTGATTGGGCAGTCATTGATCATGAAGCCACAATGTACTGGGGAGGCGATCCAGAACGATTCATCGTAGGCCATTCAACCCTACACAGTCTATTGAAAAATGGCGACAATGTTCTGGCCATTCAAGTGCATAATCACAACGGCGCAACCAGCTCCGATATGAGTTCCAATTTTTTCCTCTCTTTTGGAATCAACGATGAATCTACATTTTATGGCCCCACTCCAGATTGGTTTGAAGCACCTGAGTCATTTGGCCCTATCACTTCGCATCTGCCAATCGTAAAAATTTATGCTAATGAAATTTTGGATGAACCAAAATTACCTGGAAGATTAGAAATTGTTTGGAATGGACCGGGGAGTCTTAATGCTTCCACACAAGCTGGTAATGAATATGTTGGAAATATTGGAATAGAACTCAGGGGACAGAGCTCTCAGTTTTTCTTTGATAAGAAAAGTTATGGTATTGAGACTTGGGATGAAAACGGGATGGACCTCGACACCTCATTTTTAGGTTTCCCAGCTGAAGAAGATTGGGTTTTGTATGGGCCATTTTCTGACAAGACCTTCCTTCGAAATGTTCTGGCAATGGATTTAGCTCGCAAGATGGGGCAATATGCCAGTAGAACAAGATTTGTGGAGGTGATGCTCAATGATGAGTACCAAGGCATTTTTGTTCTAATGGAAAAAGTCAAAAGAGATAAAAATAGAGTGGACATTGCCAATTTGCGAGAAGATGATATTGAAGGCGAAGAGCTTACTGGTGGATATGTTTTTAAAATTGATAAAGGCGTTGACCAAGACTGGGATTCATCATTCCCTGCTTTAGGAATTAATGGTGCAAAAATTCAATATCAATACGTTTCCCCAAATCGAGATAAAATCCAGCCAGAACAGGAAGCATATATTCAATCTTATGTAGATAGCTTTGAGCGCGCTATTAATATTCCTCAATACGCCAGCGCCGTAAAGCATTATCGAGAATTCATTGATTATAAATCTTTTGCTGAAAACTTTATTCATGTTGAGTTAGCAAAAGATGTGGATGCTTATCGTATCAGTTGCTTTTTTCACAAAAAGAAAATTACTCAGGGTGGGAAAATATTTGCCGGTCCTGTTTGGGATTATAATCTAAGCTTTGGCAATGCTGAGTTTTGCAATATTACGGATCCTACAGGTTGGATTTATTATGAAAACTGTGCGCTTGCCAATTATAATTGGTATGACCAACTTCTTCAAGATGAAGAGTTTACTTCTGTTTTAAAATGCAGATGGGATAAATTAAGAGTTGGCCCACTACATGAAGATTCGATATTCCAATTCATTGACAATCAGATAGTTGAGTTAGGTCCCGCAATAGATCAGAACTATGAAAAATGGCCTATTTTAAATGAATATGTTTGGCCCAATCCGGTCATTACTGGCTCTTTTGAAGGAGAAATTGATTTCATGAAAAATTACATTTCTGAACGACTGGAATGGATGGATGCCAATATGATTGGCGAATGTAGGCCAAGTTCCACAACCAATCATTTTTCAAATAATTTACAAATTTTCCCCAACCCATCAGATGGTGTTTTCAAATTTTCGAATTCCAATATCCAAGCAATTCAGGTTTTTAACGTAACTGGAAAATTAATGTTAAATTCAACCCTAAAATCAAATGAATTAGACCTTTCTACTTTTCAAAAAGGAATTTATTTCTTGAAAATTGAAAGCCAAAACGGAGAAATAATCACAAAACGAGTAATCAAAAATTGATATGAAGAAGTTCAATTTGGGTTGGTTTTATCTTTTTCTAATTGGTGTTTTTTTTTGGGCTTGCGCCCAAAAATCAAATGACCAATCTCCCGATGGCTACCAATTGGTTTGGAGTGATGAATTCGATACAGATGGCCTACCTAATGCCTCCAAGTGGAGCTACGATGTGGGTGATGGTTGCCCAAATCTTTGCGGATGGGGGAACAAGGAATTACAATTTTACAATAAAGAAAAACTCGAAAACAGCCGCGTAGAAAATGGACATCTTATCATCGAAGCAAAAAAAGAACCAGTAGGAAAAAGCGCATTTACCTCTGCACGTTTGGTCACCAAAAACAAAGGCGACTGGAAATATGGTAGATTTGATATTCGTGCAAAGCTTCCCTCTGGTAGAGGCACCTGGCCTGCCATTTGGATGCTCCCAACTGATATGAAAAAATATGGCGGTTGGCCTCGTTGTGGCGAAATCGACATTATGGAACATGTCGGAATTGTCCAAGATTCAGTTTATGGCACTGTGCATACGGGAGCATACAACCACAAAAAATTCAATCAAAAAGGAGGTGTTGGAGAAGTCTCCACCGCTGAGTCTGATTTCCACACCTACTCTATCATTTGGGATGC
>CALDSS010000059.1 GCA_937924495.1 uncultured Saprospiraceae bacterium | reverse complement strand
ATAAAAAAGAGCGGTGGCTCTGTGATTTCAATTTGTATGACAGATTCACAACCTTCCGGATCGGTGACGGTATGGTCATAGATTCCAGCTATCAAATCATCCAATTCAAAACCAGATCGGATTTCGGTTTGACCATCGAGATAATAAGGCGCACCTGCCCCGCCCACAATATCTTCCAAAACAATCAACCCATCCGAAAAACCAAAACAGGAAACATCTTCCTGATTCCAATCCACTTCAAGCGGTGGTAGGTCGGTCACCTCCACTTCCGTTTCGGTGAGGCAATCATTGTCATCCAACAATTCGAGGGCATAAGTTCCAGCAGGCAAATTTTGGATAGTCGAAGTCGTGAGGCCATTATCCCAATTGAATCGGTACGGCTCTGTTCCGCCAACTGGCAGCGTGGAGATTTCACCAAAAGCATCCCCGTCACAGCCAGCGTCGGTTACGATCACATCTTGAATTAATAATTCGTCTGGCTCAGTGAGCATAAACTCAACAGTATCTTTGCAATTATTCGCATCCTCTAAAATATAAATATGAGTTCCAGCATCATATCGAACAGAAACTGCACTTGGATAAGGGAGCACTCCTCCTGTTGCGTTGATAGTTACAGTAGCCAGCTCACCATGACATTTTATTTCATTTGCTGAATAACTACCCACAAAAGGAGTCGGTTCAGCGATATCAATGGATTTATCGGTTTCACAATCGTTGGCATCCATTGTGGTGACGGTGTAGATTCCAGCACCCACTTTTATGATTTGGTCGCCTGTTTCGCCATTATCCCAAGCGTAGCGATACGGCGCAATTCCGCCAGTGGTTGTTGCAACAGCCGCGCCTGTTTGTTCACCGTTACATTTCACATCATTCCAATCTATGGCCAACTCCAAAGAGTCGGGTTCAAGAATAGTTTCAGTGAGTGTAAACTCACAATCGTTGGTATCCGTTATGGTGATTTCATAATTGCCTGGAGCAAGATTTTCACCATTGCCCATATCAGGCGTTGACGAAATTCGATAAGGTGCCACTCCCCCATTTTCGAAAACCGTAATTTTTCCATTATCAAAATCAAAGCAAGTAACATCTTCTTTTTCAGTGCGCCCTTCGAGTTTTGGAGGTTCGTTGATGGTGGTGGAAATGACGTAAGGACAATCATTGCCATCTGTAATTTCTAAAGTGTATTGACCAGCTGCGAGATTGGAGGCGTCTTGTGTTGTCTGTCCATCTGACCAGTTGAAAGTCATCGGCGCCGTACCTCCACTCAGGGTCGTCAAAATAGAACCCGTTGCCAATCCATTACATTTCACATCAATGGCTTCCAAAGTTGCCAATAAACTATCAGGTGTAAAAACTTCAAAAGTTTCAGTAGCCACACAATCGTTTTCGTCTGTGACTTCTAAAATATATTGACCTGCGCGCAAGTCATCGAGATTGGGCGATGTAGCTCCGTTGTCCCAACTATAATCATAATTTCCAGTGCCACCAGAAACGGTAGCTTCGATTTTTCCATTTTCTAAAGTACCACAAGTCGCATCAATTACTTGTCCACGAATGTCGAGAACAGTCGGTTGCGTTATCGTTTCCGACAAATTGAATGTACAATTATTGGCATCGGTGATGATGATTTGGTAAGTATTGGGGGCGAGGTTTTCACCATTACCAATATCAGGTGTCGAAGTGATTTGATACGGTGCGACCCCACCCGTTTCTATTACAGCAATTTTTCCATTATTAAAATCGAAACAAGTGACGTCTTCTTTGTCGATGCTACCACCAAGTGCGGTTGGTTCATTGATGGTTTCGGAAAGGGTGAATTTACAATTGTTGCCGTCGGTAATTTCTAAAGTGTAGGAGCCAGCCACAAGGTTAGTGGCATCTTGGGTCGTTTGTCCATTCGACCAACTGTAATTTAATGGTGCCGTGCCGCCACTTACATTTGCGGTGATAGAACCTGTTGCGAGGCCATTACATTTCACATCAAAAGGCTCCAACTCAGCGAGTAAACTATCAGGTGTAAACACCTCAAAAGTCTCGCTTGCTTTACAACCGTTTTCATCTTCGATTTCTAAAATATATTGACCTGATGAAAGGTCAGTAAGGTTGGCAGTATTGGCCCCGCTGTCCCAACTGTAATTGTAATTTCCAACGCCTCCAGTTACTTGGGTAGTAACCGTTCCATTTTGAATATCGCCGCAAGTAGCATCGGTGGTTTGACCAGTGACTTGGAGTTGTGCAGGTTGAATAATTTCTATAGAATCGACGACTCTACAATTTTCATTATCAGAAATAGAAACGGTATAAAATCCAGCGGAAAGATTGGAGATCGTATTTGTAATTCCTCCATTTTCCCACTCAAATAAATAAGGTGCTTGACCGCCAGAAGGATTCACTTCTGCCCTTCCATCTGCATCGCCAAAACAGTCCAAATCTGTTTTGTCAAAATCAAGAAAAATAGGAGGAGACAAAGAAACGGATACGGAATCAACCGCCACGCATCCATTATCCAAATCTGTAACCGTGACACTATAATCACCTGATTGTGAAGCAATTAGAGAATTGCCCGTACTGCCATCATTCCATTCAAAACCTAAATTTCCAGCAGAAAATAATGGCTCCATGATGAAAGGAGATGCACTACAAATAATGGTATCTACAAAACCAAAATCAACCGTTGGCAACGGAAAACCGGGCACATCAATTGAAGTAGTATGCGTCGGACAACTGGAGAAATTTATCATCACAGAAAACCGCTGCGGCTGCGTGGAGGCAGGCACGTCGATGGTAAACAAATTCACATCTTTTTGAATGACGGAACCATCCTCTCGAAGCCAAGTGTACTCGGCACCATAAATCACATCGGTGAATAAAGTCAAGTCACCCGGACAATTGAAATCGTACTCAATGACCACATTTGGCAGAGCGATAACACTCGCCAAAGCATCGGTTGTATTTCCACAATCATCTACAATTCTAAATAAATATTCACGCCCTGCTTGCAGGTTTGGAATATCAATAATATGGTCGCCGTCTGCATCAGGAATCGTTTGTAAGATTTGTGCTGTATTATTGTCTAAAACTTCTAAAACCAATGGATCTTTTCCTCCAAAAACTTCTACTTGTAAATCAGCAAAACCATCTACTGCACAAGCCACACCAGTGGTTAATGCAACACTATCGAGCTTGGCCGTTCCGCCAAGGTCTAAAATAAATTCTGTGGTATCTACTGGACACTCACCAGATGCGGGTCGCAAATAAAGGGTATTGGTTTGCCCTGGAACAAGGTTGCAAAATTGATTAGTCCAACTCCCTTCACAACCGATAATGGCTTGTTGCAAATCAGGACAATTCAAAGTATAATAATCACTTCCGATGTAAATCGTCAATCCGTTTGCAGCACCGTAGTCCAACCATTCTTGCTGCGTGCGCATTCCCGTAAGGGTCACACAGCCACCGTTGCTGGGACACTCTGGCATTTCGACAGTCATATTAGGTTCCCACTCAGGGAGGTTGATATTGGTTTCTACACAGTAGTTCGTCGCTTCGAGTAGCCAGACATCCGGCGTTAGTTTTTTGAATTCATTTGGTGCAGGACTTGTAAATGAGCGACCTCCTGAGATTTGAAACTCGGGCGGCAAGTCTGGTTCGGGTTTTAAATTTTGTGCAATATTGTAACCAGATACACAAACCCCGTTTTGAACAAAAGAAGTTGGTTCTACAAAATATTCAATTGTAAAATCTCCGTAATTAAACAAAGTGGTTCGCTCAGATGCTGCCCCACAAATGGCATGTTCTGCCTCTACGATATAAGTTTCGCCCGGCGTCAATCCTCCAAACTCACCTGTTGAATTGGTTCCTAAAATATTTGTTGGATTAGAGGCCAAATACAAGCGATAGGTCACTCCTGTTTCTACATTTATTGGTAATGGATCATTGCCGTCGCAGGCATACATGGATTGCAAAACTGCTTTCAAAGCATTACAGGATCTTTGAATCGAAACTTCTGAAAGTACTTCCTCACATATTTTGATTAGCTCTGCACCGCAGGCATCCGTGATCACAAATTCGTCATTTCCCGAAAGGGTATTAAAAAATGCAGCCTCATCCATCTGCAAAGTTTGAGAGCTGGCGGGTGTGCACGTATTACAAGTCACTGTCACTGGGTAAAAATCAGTAGTGGGATTGATATAGGCTTCTCCGCGAGAGCAATCATAGGTGGCTGGTGCATCTAGGCAAGTTCCTGTTACAATATCGCTGGTATTGCCACAGGCATCCGTCACCCGAAAAGAATAAGTATATCCTCCGCCATTGGGAAAAGTAGGCAACCCAGAAAACATCCCGTTGTTTGCCCCTGCTGGATTGGGCAACCAAGCGCCTGAGGGATCTTGATATTCAAAAGTGTATGGTTCTACTCCAAACATCCCGTTTAGCGTAGCAGTTCCTTCTGTACAATTGATACATATTACCTCGGCCGAAACACAATTGGCGGTTGCCGTTGCAGTTGATCCACAGGCATCCGTTACCGTAAATGTCCAACCTGGACAGGCTGGCTCCAGTTGAAAATTTCCGTCTGGTGAGGTGACTGTTTGCCCACCTGAGGAAGCGGTGAAAGTATAGGGCGGCAAACCGCCAACCCAAAAAGATGGGCTGCTCGTGGGGTTGCCTGCCATGTCGGTGACATTGACACACATTTGCCCAGCGCCAGCACAACAGGCCGCTTGCACTTGTAATGGAGCGATGGCCAAGTTTCCGCAGTATTGGGTAAAATTATTGCACGCATCATAGACGCGAATGCAGTAATTACCATTTACTCCATTAAAATTAGGATCATCACCTGGAGGCGAAAATGGGCCACCATTGATGCTGATTGCATATTGATAAGGTGGTCGTCCGCCCGCTGCATTGGCCATGACCGAACAGCCATTGACCGTTGCCCAAGCAGTAGGTTCGGTATAATTTCCATCTACGGTTACGGATTGACTTTGAGTGGATTGTCCATCCTCTACGGTCACTGTATAATTGCCACTATAAAGTCCTGTGAAAGTATAAGTTCGGCTACCTGAATATTGGCAAGCGCCTCCATTGATTCGATAACAGAAAACTGGATTTCCTCCAGTAATCGTAATCGTAACTGACCCGTTATTGGAACAACTGGTCGGGTTGGAAGTCAGGGAGGTGATAGTAATTTGACTAAAACCTAAAACACTACTCAACAGTAGTATTGGGAGAATTAGGTAGTTTTTCATTTTCCTTGTAACTTGGTTAAAACTGGTTCAACATAACTTAGACTTCATTCATTAAAAAATTGTCACCCAAAACATTACATATAACGTTTTGACAACATTTGTTGTGATTGGTAATTCGTAATTCTGAAGGCATTATTCATAAATGAATTTTGCACTTTGGAACGAATTACAAATCTCGAATTACCAATTTACGGCGAAGTCTTAAGAATGAAGCCAGTGTTTGGGAACGGACAGGAGGTCTGAAAATGGGGAAGGGAGCCTATCAGTTCAAGGGATGTTTAAATTTTTTATCGGGTCAAAGTTGAGGAAGAAAGTTGAGATTTTTCAAATTTTGAGTACATTTTATGTTCTTTTGGGCAAACTTTAAGATTTATGATACATAAGCTTTTGATTGGGTGTTCCCTTATTTTTTTTGTCGGTTGTATAAAAAATCAAAAAGACAAGGCCACCAATCCAATCACTTCTTCTCCTTCTGAAAAGGAACTGCACCCATTGATTGATTCCATCATTACCAATCCAGAAGAGAAAAAATTCATTTCTGATATTCGAAAATTAAGAAAACTGAAATTGGTCAATTGTGACCCAAATGGAATTCATTACTTAGATGAAGTGGAGGGCAAAAAAGTGGAATTAAAAATCACTTTAAAACCATTTGTCAAAGCAGAACACGAGATTGAATTTCATAATTTTCAGGGAAAGACTTCTAAGAATTGTTTGAAGGTAGATGGAGCGAAACCACGCGGCGGTTACTATGGTTGCCCTTCTACAGAGTTTGATGAAATTGAATTTACGATTGGCGACAAAGCAGTAGATTTAGGGACGCATTTTGAAAATCATTATAACCCGATCATGTGCAAAGTTTATCAAGAAAATTTCAATCCGAATCCACTACTCACCTACTCGGAGGATGGATATTTTTATTTGTATTTAATGGGCGGAAAAGGGCAGGATCGATTTCTAACCAAATTTGTTTGTGATGGAAAATCCATAACGCATAGCTACTTTTTAAATGTCCAGCAACTTCGAGAAATCAATGGATTTGATAAAGATTTTTTGGGGTTTTAGAACGTAGTTTACCAATGGTTTAATGGCTTTATGGTTACATGGTTTTGAAAGCCATTAAACCATCTAACAATTTATTAACCTACACTTTAAAAATATCATCAATCACATTGCGCTCAAATTTTCAAAACTATATCTTTTTTTTATCCAAGATCGGTAAGCTTTAATGATGGCTTCGAGTGTTTGATTCATTTTATTAAACTAAAATTCTAAAAAAATGCGTTATACTTTTCCATAACTAAGAAGCTATTTGAACTTATACTTTTAATATGTTTGGGCAACTTTTGCACCCACTCTTCGCAATTTTTGAAGCCAATAGCGGTGCTATTACCTTAAAAAATTACTGCGATTGGTCACAAAATTTATCCCCAACATTTTCTAAAATATTAATTCAAACAGCTTCTAAAAAACCAAATATGAGATTCTTTCTTCTAATTGCATTCATTACCAGTTGTCAATTTTCCAATCCAACTAAAAAAAATGAAGGCGCTGAGATTCAAAGTACTTTCATTTCAGAAAAGAAATCAAAAATAAGTAAGGGAAAAACCCTCGCCGAAAGAATACAACCTCCTCAAAATTTCAAACGAATAGAGGCCGCTAAAAATTCTTTCACAACCTACCTCAGAAACCTTCCACTAAAACCAGATGGAGCTGAAGTTACTTTTTACAATGGAGGAAAAAAGTATAACACGGGCGTTTATTGCGCTGTGGTAGATTTAGAAATTGGAGATAAAAATTTGCACCAATGTGCCGATGCAGTCATGCGTTTAAAAGCAGAACATCTTTGGCAAACCAAGCAATACGAAAAGATTCATTTCAATTTTACAAATGGATTTCGAGTGGACTACACTGAGTGGATGAAGGGGCGAAGAATGATTGTAGAAGGCAATAAAACCTATTGGAATAATCGCTCCGCACCATCGAATACTTATGAAGATTTCTGGAAATATATGGAGCTGATTTTTATGTACGCAGGCACTGCTTCTTTGGAAAAGGAACTTCCTTCTATAAAACTAGAGAACATGAAAATTGGAGATGTTTTCATTGAAGGAGGTCATCCTGGTCATGCTGTGATTGTGGTAGATATGGCCATGAATGAGCAGACTGGGAAGCAGGTTTTTCTGCTGGCGCAAAGCTATATGCCAGCCCAAGAAACTCAAATTCTTAACAACTTGATGGATAAGAATTTGAGCCCTTGGTATCGACTGGAATCTTCTGAAAAAGTATTTACGCCAGAGTGGACGTTTTCAAAATCAGATTTGAAACGGTTTAGGAATTAGGCTCCTGAATCGTTTATCGCTTTTTCATTTTAATCTCAAAATCGCCTTCCAAATCTCCTTTCACATAATCCATTAAATCATACTCAAAGATAACGGTTTTGCCATCTTTGCTGACAAAATGGTCGCCCTTGACCTTCTTTACTTTTTTAGGAAGATGGACGATGGTTTTTATTTTTCCTTTCATCATCATTTGAACCATCGCCAGTTGTTCACTTGGAATTTCTGGTTTCTTTAAGATGGTATGTGCTCTTGAAAATTTCTTTTTTGACATTTCAAATTCCATCTTCGAATCACCAGGTTCTCCTCCTGCAAACATGCCCTGACTTTGTGGATTGTTCTTTTGGTTCTCTGCCATTTCAACCAAAAAATTATTCAAATCATCTAAGTCAGAGAAATTGAATTTTAGCCCCATCTTTATTTGCCCTTCCTTTTTCCCACCTTTCATAAACATGATAGTTTTATCCATCAACGCCTTGGATTCTGCACTCAGCTCCTCAGGGTCAACCCTATCCGAAATATCTAAAACTGAATCTACTGACTCTGGAAAATCTTGCCATATCCTTTCTTCAATACGAGCCAGTTTCTCTTCTTCTGTTTCATTATCACGAATAGAATCCGGTGTCATCATCTCATCCATTTGAATCATCGTATTTCGCATCGTTCCAAGCATATCTGTGTAAAGAAGGTATTCACCACTTCCATCTTCGTTGACGAAAATTTCCTCTGTCATTTCAGAACAAGAAGTGAGAAAAGTCAAAGCCATTACAGCACAAAAAACAGTTTTCTTAATCAAGTTTGTCAAGTTCATGTATTTCAATTTTTTAATAAAAGCGGTGAAAATAGAAATAATTATAACTGC